>NZ_JAJLOZ010000023.1:0-55033 GCF_025548615.1 Arthrobacter sp. A2-55
ACCGGCGCCCCCGCCTCCCATGCCTCCGCCCCCGCCATTGCCGGACCCTCCGAAGATGCGGCCCAGCCCGTTGTAGCCCAGGGCCAGGTCCCAGAAGCTGTTGTTTGAGGACCCTGCCATGTAGGGCCGGATCGACACGGGAGTGAGCTCAAAGGCCAGCAGGTAGGCACCGGCGACAACAACAATTCCCCCGACGGCCGCCAAAAGGTGCAGCAGACGCCGTCCCAGGCTGGTGTTGGCCGCCCACAGGTAGGCCAGTCCCATGGCCGGGATGGTGAGGAAACCCTGCATCATCTTGCTGAGGAAGGCCAGACCGACCAGCGCGCCGGCCAGTGCAAGCCAACGCCAGCCGGGTTTTCCGATGGCCCGGACCACGGCATATGCGGCGGCCACCAGGCACAGTGTCAGGAGCGCATCCGGATTGTTGAATCGGAACATGAGTGCCGCCACGGGGGTCGCGGCAAGCGCCCCACCGGCGATCAGCCCGGCCGCCGGCCCGCTGACGCGTTTCACCGCTGCGTACAAAAGCGCGACGGCGGCCACTCCCATCAGTGCCTCCGGCAGCAAGACCGTCCAGGAAGAGAATCCAAACACCCGTCCCAGCAGGGCTGGGATCCACAGTGACGCGGGCGGCTTGTCCACCGTAATGGCATTGCCGGCGTCGAGGGAGCCGAAGAGCAGGGCCGTCCAATTCTTGGTGCCCGCCTGGACTGCAGCGGCGTAGAAGCTGTTGCCGTAGCCCGAGTTGTTGAGGTTCCACAGGTAAAGGAAGCCTGTGGCCACGATGAGTGCCAACGCACCGGGGCGCTGCCACCGCGGCTTGGCGGCGGATGAATTGATTTCGGGTTCAGTTGCCGCCGGCAGGCCGGACCCAGGCTGTCCCTGGGCCGGTGCCGCCGTGGGGCCTGTCGGTCTTGTCATGGCGCTCATTTGTCTGCCTCTGCCGTGGTTGAGAATTGGTGTGCGGGGGTGCGGAAGATCCAGAGCCGGAACGCCAGGAATTTCACCAGCGTCGCCACCAGGTTTGCCAGCACCACGGCCACCACTTCGATGGTCCGGTTGGGGCTGCCCAGCCCGTGGATGCCCCACAGCGCGCCCGCCGTCAGGACCCATCCGATGCCGAAGACAAGCAGGCCCAGGAATTGGTGGCGGAGCACTCCCTCCGGGCCGGTCCGGCCAAAGGTGAAGCTGCGGTTGACGGTGGTGTTGGCCACGGCGGACACCAGCAGGGCTGCAAAGTTGGACCACTGGGGGTCGGCCACCAGCCGGAAGCCGAGAAACAGCAGCACATAGAAGAGTGTGGATGCCACGCCCACGGCGCCAAAGCGCATGAGCTGGCCGAACAGCCTGTGCCGCGCCGCACCGCCGTCGTCCTCAAGGGGTTTTCGGGCCAGGGCTGCCCGGAGTTCGGCCACGGGTATGCGGCCGTTGACCAGGTCCCGGCTGATCCTGGCAATGCCGCGCAGATCGGCCACCGCCGTCGCGACAATGTCCACCTTGGAGTCGGGGTCATCGGTCCAGTCCACCGGCACTTCGTGGACCCGCAGCCCGCACCGCTCAGCCAGCACCAGCAGTTCGGTGTCGAAGAACCAGGCATCGTCAGTGGTGTGCGGCAGGAGCTGGCGGGCCACGTCGGTGCGGATGGCCTTGAAGCCGCACTGGGCGTCACTGAAATGCGCTGCCAGCACCCCGCGCAGGAGAAGGTTGTAGCTGCGCGAGATGAACTCCCGCTTCGGGCCGCGGACCACCCTGGAGGTGCGTGAGAGCCGCGTTCCCACCGCCAGGTCTGAATGCCCTGACACCAGCGGCGCCACAAGGGTGCCCAACGCGTTCAAGTCCGTGGACAGGTCCACGTCCATGTAGGCCACAATGGGCGACGGCGACGTCAGCCACGCCGTCCGCAAGGCGTGCCCGCGGCCCTTCATGTCCAGGTGCAGCACGCGGATGCCGCTGATCTCGCCCGCCAGGGCCCGGGCTATGGCCAGCGTGGAATCGGTGCTGGCATTGTCCGCCAGCGTGATGGAGCAGGTGTAGGGAAAGTTCTCTTCGAGGTGGCTGTGCAGCCGCCGGACACAAAGTTCCAGGCTCCGTTCCTCGTTGTACACCGGGATGGTGATGTCCACCAGGGCCGGCGCCGTGGGGGTTGGGCTGCTGCCGGAAAGGGCGCCCTGCGGCCCGTGCCCGGGGCGCGGCCGGGCCTCCAGCATGGTCGGGGGGTTCGATGTTGTTGTCATGGTTCAACCATCGCGGGGCAAAATCAGCCCAGTTTAAACCGAAGTTAAGTGCTGGCTGTGCATATTTTCCCGGCCGTCCTGGGATGGCCCGTCCTGGGACGGCCAGGTCCGTGTGCGTCAGGGACGGGCCGCAGGCAGGGCGATGGTGAATTCGGTGCCGGAGGGACCGCTGGTGACGGCGATGGTCCCGCCATGGGCCTCGACGATCGCCTTGACGATGGGCAGCCCTAGCCCCGTGGTCCCGTCCGTGCCGGAGCGGGCGGTGTCCGCGCGGGCGAACCTGTCGAAGATGCGTGGCAGGAATGCCGCGTCCATCCCCTTGCCGCAGTCGCGGACAGTGACGGCGGCTGTCCCCTCCGGGCGCGTTTCCAGGACCACCGTGACGGAGGTGCCCGGGTCCGTGTGCTTTTTGGCGTTGCTAAGCAGGTTGGCCACCGCCCGGTGCAGCTGGGACTCGTCGCCACGCACCATGACCGCCTCGGCGGGGACGTCGATGTTCCAGCGGTGCGGCACCGTTCCCGTGCGTGCGGAGGCAGCGGCGTCGGCTATTTCGGCATCGGTTGCCGCCTCGACCACCAGCTCGGTGAGGTCGAGGTCGGCCAGGGCCGGTGGCCGGCCTTCGTCATACCTGGCCAGTAGCAGCAGGTCGTCCACGAGGTTTTGCATGCGCAGGGCCTGGGACCGCACCCTGTCCATCGAGTCCCGGCCGCCGTCGTCCAGCTTTTGCGTGCGCACCACCAGGTCCGAATAGCCCCGGATCGATGCCAGCGGGGTACGCAGTTCATGGCTGGCGTCCGCCACAAAGCGGCGCACCTTGCTTTCACTTTCCTGCCGGGCCGACAGGGCTCCGGAAAGATTGTCCAGCATGCGGTTCAGGGCATTGCCCACGCGGCCCACTTCGGTGTCATTGTCGCTTGGCTCAATGCGTTCCACGAGTTCCACCTCGCCCGAATCCAGGTGCAGCTCGGCAATCCTGTTGGCCACGGTGGAAACCTCCTCCAGCGGCTTGAGGTTGTGGCGGATCAGCACGGTGCCGGCCACTCCGGCCGCGAGCAGGCCCGCCGCGGCCACCAGCGCCATGGTCAGGCCCAGGGAAGACAGCGTCCCGTCGAGCGTCCCGAGTGGCAGGCCCACCGTCACGATGCTGCCGTCGGAGGCCTCGAGCGACTCGACGCGGTAGGCGCCAATCCCCAGGTCCACGTTCGACGGCGACGCGCCGGGGGTCAGTGCCCGCAGCGCTGCAACGTCCGCGGAGCCAATCACATGTTGCTGGTATTGCAGGTCGATCCAGCCGGAGCGGGCGGTGTCCACGACGCCGTCGGTCACCCGCATCATGAGGATCCCCTCACCCTGGCCGGGGGCCTGAAGCGGGTTGGGCGGAACAGCCCCGGAACCGCCCGGCTGCCCGGGGTCCGGCACGTGGTCGGTGGCGGCATGGGCGGAGCGGCGCAGCTGCAGGTCGAGCTGGCCCGTCAGGTACGTTTCCATGGACAGGTAGCTCACCACGGCGATTCCGGCGCCGACGAACGCCAACAGCAGCAGCGAAACAGCTATCAACTTGGTGCGCAGCCTCATGCGGCGCCGGACCGGCCAGGGGCCGCGGCGGCTCATTTCTGGAGTCCTTCCCGCCACAAGATAACTCCCAGGCAGGGACTATCTTGCCGGCTTGAGCACATAGCCCGCCCCGCGAACCGTGTGGATGAGCGGGTCCCGCCCGGCGTCCACCTTCTTGCGGAGGTAGGAGATGTACAGTTCCACAATGTTTCCGTGGTCCCCTCCCGTGGACTGCCAGACATTGTCAAGGATCTGGCCCTTGCTCACCACCGTCCGGGCGTTGCCCATCAGGTAGCGGAGCAGCTCAAACTGCGTGGCGGTCAGCGCGATTTCCTCGCCGCCCCGGCGAACTTCACGGGTGTCTTCGTTGAGGACCAGGTCCCCGACCACCAGTTCGTTGCCGCCAAGGTCGGCCAGCCCTGACCTGCTGATGAGCCGGTACAGGCGCAGAAGCACCTCTTCCATGCTGAACGGCTTGGTGACATAGTCGTCGCCGCCGGCCGCCAGCCCGCCCACCCGGTCCTCGGCAGAGTCCTTGGCCGTCAGGAAGAGGGCCAGGACGCCGGGCTGGAAACTGCGGATGCGCTGCAGGGCTTCCAGCCCGTCAAAGGTGGGCATCATGACGTCCAGGACCAGGATGTCGGGCCGGAATTCCTTGGCCAGGCTGACGGCCTCCGGCCCGTCCGAGGCCAGCTCGACGCTCCAGCCGGCCATCCTCAGGCCGATGCCGATCAGCTCGGCCAGGTGGGGGTCGTCGTCGGCCACCAGTGCCCTGATGGGGGATCCGTCGGGATGGGAAAGGGTGCGCAGCTTGCCCAGAAACGCATCTGTGCCTTGTGGTTGTGCCATGGTCCCATCCTCCTTGGTGTTCGTACCGCCATCTTAAGCGCAGGATGTGTGGAAGCTGTGGGAAAGCGAAACGGGCCGGCTCAGAGGTTGCGGATCATGCGGGTGTTGCCCAGAGTGTTGGGCTTGACCCGGGCCAGGTCAAGGAATTCGGCAATGCCTTCGTCGGCGGAGCGCAGCAGTTCCGAGTACACCGCGGGATCCACGGCGCTTTGGTCCGCCATCACCTCAAAGCCGTGGCGGACAAAAAAGTCCACCTCAAACGTCAGGCAAAACACGCGGCGGACGCCAAGGTCCACCGCCTTTTCAAGGAGCCGTTCCACCAGCGCATGGCCCACGCCCTTGCCCCGCCAGGCGTCGGCGCTGGCCAGGGTGCGGATTTCGGCCAGGTCCTCCCACATGACGTGCAGCGCGCCGCAGCCTACGACTTCCCCGTCCAGCTCGGCCACCAGGAACTCCTGGATGGACTCGAAGTAGGTGACGGACTCCTTGGAAATCAGGATTCGCTTTTCGGCCAGCGGCGCCACCAGTTCCTTGATGGCCTGCACGTCGGAGGTGCGGGCGGGGCGGAGTGCAATGTCAAGGGCGGTAGCTTCAGCGGTCACGTGTTTAGTCTATGACGGAGCCGGCCCTGCACCTTGAAGCACCCCTTAAAGCACGACGCCGGTGACCCGCCTTGGGAAGGCGGGTCACCGGCGTCGTACTTTATTTAGGCGGAAGCGGTGATGGCATCCGGGATGGACGGCTTGGCCGTGCCCACGAATGTGAACTGGGCGTCGTCGCCTTCGCCTTCGACGTCCACTGCAATGACGTCGCCGGCCTTGATGTCGCCGAAGAGGATCTTCTCGGAGAGGTGGTCCTCGATCTCGCGCTGGATGGTGCGGCGCAGCGGCCGGGCACCCATGGCCGGATCGTAGCCGCGGGTGGCCAGGAGCACCTTGGCCGCGGGGGTGAGCTCGATGCCCATTCCCTTGTCCGCCAGGCGGCCCTCGAGGCGCGCCACCATGAGGTCCACGATCTCGATGATTTCATCCTGGGTCAACTGCGGGAACACCACCACGTCGTCAACACGGTTGAGGAACTCGGGGCGGAAGTGCTGCTTGAGCTCTTCCGTGACCCGGGCACGCATCCGGTTGTAGCCGGTCTGGGTGTCCGAACCTGACTGGAAGCCGGTGGCCACGGTCTTGGAAATGTCCCTGGTGCCCAGGTTCGTGGTCATGATGATGATGGTGTTCTTGAAGTCCACCACCCGGCCCTGGCTGTCCGTCAGGCGGCCGTCTTCCAGGATCTGCAGCAGCGAGTTGAACAGGTCCGCATGGGCCTTTTCCACTTCGTCGAACAGCACCACGGAGAACGGGCGGCGGCGCACCTTTTCGGTCAGCTGGCCACCTTCCTCGTAGCCCACGTAGCCCGGAGGGGCACCGAATAGGCGGGAGACCGTGTGCTTCTCCGAGTATTCAGACATGTCCAGCGTGATGAGCGCGTCCTCGTCGCCGAACAGGAATTCCGCCAGTGCCTTGGCCAGCTCGGTCTTGCCCACGCCGGTGGGGCCGGCGAAGATGAACGAGCCGCCGGGGCGCTTGGGATCCTTCAGTCCGGAACGGGTGCGCCGGATGGCCTGGGAGATCGACTTGATGGCCTCGTCCTGGCCGATGACGCGCTTGTGCAGTTCGTCTTCCATCTTCAGCAGGCGCGAGGACTCCGCCTCGGTCAGCTTGAACACGGGGATTCCGGTGGAGTTGGCCAGCACCTCGGCGATGAGTTCCTCATCCACCTCGGAAATGTCATCCAGCCCGCCGGACTTCCACTGGCGTTCCTTTTCGGCACGCGCCGAAATCAACTTTTGCTCGTCGTCACGCAGCGCCGCGGCACCCTCAAAGTCCTGGGCGTCAATGGCGTCTTCCTTGCGCTTCTTTACAGCCGCAATTTCACCGTCCATGGCCTTGAGCTCCGGAGGGGCCGTCATGCGGCGGATGCGCAGTCTGGCGCCGGCTTCGTCGATCAGGTCGATGGCCTTGTCCGGCAGGAAACGGTCGCTGATGTAGCGGTCCGCCAGCGTGGCGGCCGCCGTCAGGGCACCGTCCGTGATGGAGACTCGGTGGTGTGCCTCGTAGCGGTCGCGCAGGCCCTTGAGAATCTCAATGGTCAGCGGAACTGTGGGTTCCTGCACCTGGATGGGCTGGAAGCGGCGCTCAAGGGCCGCGTCCTTCTCAATGTGCTTGCGGTACTCGTCCAGCGTGGTGGCGCCGATAGTCTGCAGTTCCCCGCGCGCCAGCATGGGCTTGAGGATGGAGGCCGCGTCGATGGCGCCCTCCGCCGCTCCGGCACCCACCAGCGTGTGGATCTCGTCGATGAAGAGGATGATGTCGCCGCGGGTGCGGATTTCCTTCAGCACCTTCTTGAGGCGTTCCTCAAAGTCGCCGCGGTAGCGGGAGCCTGCCACCAGGGAACCCAGGTCAAGCGTGTACAGCTGCTTGTCCTTGATGGTTTCCGGGACGTCCCCGCGCACGATGGCCTGGGCCAGGCCTTCGACGACGGCCGTCTTGCCGACGCCGGGCTCGCCAATGAGGACTGGGTTGTTTTTTGTTCGTCGGGAGAGGACCTGCATGACGCGTTCCATCTCATGCTCGCGCCCAATGACGGGGTCGAGCTTGTTTTCGCGCGCAGCCTGGGTCAGGTTGCGGCCAAACTGGTCCAGCACCACGGATCCGGCAGGGGTTCCCTCCTGCTGCTGGCCGCCGCTGGCGACCGGCTCCTTGCCCTGGTAGCCCGAGAGCAGCTGGATGACCTGCTGGCGGACACGGCCCAGATCGGCACCCAGCTTCACCAGCACCTGCGCCGCCACGCCTTCACCCTCGCGGATCAGGCCCAGCAGGATGTGCTCGGTGCCAATGTAGTTGTGGCCCAGCTGGAGTGCTTCCCGGAGCGAGAGCTCCAGCACCTTCTTGGCGCGCGGAGTGAACGGGATGTGCCCGCTGGGGGCCTGCTGCCCCTGGCCGATGATCTCCTGAACCTGCTCCCGGACACCGTCCAGCGAGATGTTCAAGGACTCCAGGGCCTTGGCGGCAACACCTTCACCCTCGTGGATGAGGCCGAGCAGAATGTGCTCCGTGCCGATGTAATTGTGGTTGAGCATGCGGGCCTCTTCTTGGGCCAGCACAACAACGCGTCGGGCTCGATCAGTAAATCGCTCAAACATTTCGCCACACTCCTAGCTACTGCGTACCTTGATGCTACGCAGTGCCGGCCCGCCGTGGGGGCATGTTCGCCACAGGGGAAATAAGGGCGCCCTGCGCCCGCGCAGTTTAAAGCACGACGGCGGGGCCTCCCCAGGTGGGTGCCCCGCCGTCGTGCCGGTCCGGACGCTGCCGTCAAGGGCAGTCCCGGGCCGTTGTTGCTTGTTGGTCAGCCCTGCGCAGCCTGGTAGGCGTTGCGGATCTCGGCCTGGATGCGGCCGCGTTCGTGGACTTCATAGCCGTTGGCCTTGGCCCAAGCGCGGATGTCCCCAACATCGCTCTTGGCCTTGACGACCGCCGGTCCGCGGCCGCGCACTGCACGCCCACCTGCCCGGCGACCGGCCGAAATGTATTTGGCCAATGCCTCGCGCAGGGCTGCGGCATTGCCTGCGGACAGGTCAATCTCGTAATTGATTCCATCCAGGCCAAAGGTGATGTTTTCATCAGCCGGAGTTTGGTCAATGTCATCGACGAGTGTTACGTGAATCTTCTGTGCCATGGGGAATAGTCGCCTCACATATAATCGGAGCATTTTGCTTCACACCAAATTATGGTCGGTAAATGAGCCCCCGTCAAAGGAGAAACGCCTAAAGCTTATTGCAGGGGACGTTCTTCACTGCCTTCGGCTTCACGCTCGGCCTGCGCCAGGGCGTCACGCTCTGAACGGTCGGCATTAAAAATGGCCTTCATGGCGAAGTAAAAAAGAACTCCCACGCCTAATGAGGGGACAATAACTGCAACATAGTCCATAACGGTGCCGCTTCTACTCTGGTTTCATCAATGGAAAGAGGATTGCCTCGCGAATTCCCACGCCGGTAAAGAGCATGACCAGCCGGTCAACGCCCAAGCCGATGCCGCCCATGGGCGGGGCGCCATATTCCAGGGCGCGCAGGAAGTCTTCATCAAGGGCCATGGCCTCGGGATCGCCCGCGGCTGCCGCGAGTGACTGGGCAGTCAGGCGTTCACGCTGGATGACCGGGTCAATCAATTCCGAGAAGGCCGTCCCGGTTTCCTTGCCGTCAATGATCAAATCCCAGGCTTCAATGAGATTCGGCTTGTCCCGGTGGGGGCGGGCCAGGGGCTGCGCCGACGGCGGGTAATCGCAAACAAAGGTGGGGGAAATCAGCGTGGGTTCCACGATTTCCCCGAACAATTCAATGACCAGCTTTTCCGCATCCCAGGCCGGGTCAATTTTGATCTCGCGGGCGGCGGCAACGGCGCGCAATTGGGCCGCCGTCGTTGCGGGGGTAATTTCCTCGCCGACCGCATCTGACAACCCCTTGTAAACAGGCAGCCAGGGCCATTCACCGTCCAGGCTGATGGGCCCGCGGGCGGTCTCGATGATGCGGGATCCGACAGCGTCGGCAGCTGCCAGGATCATCCGTTGCATGACCTTTGCCATGGTGAACTGATCGCCGTAGGCCTCATATAGTTCCAGCATGGTGAATTCCGGGCTGTGGGTGGAATCAACGCCCTCATTGCGGAAAATGCGCCCCAGTTCAAACACCTTGTCCAGGCCGCCCACCACGGCGCGCTTGAGGTACAGCTCAATGGCAATGCGCAGGGTCATGGGCTGGTCAAATGCGTTCAGGTGCGTGCTGAACGGGCGGGCCGCGGCACCGCCGTGGACCAGCTGGAGAATGGGGGTCTCCAGCTCAATGTAGCCTTCGCCGTGGAGGGTGTCCCGGAGTGCCTTGACAATGGCGGAGCGCTTACGCACCTGCTCGCGAGCGGTGTCGCGGACAATCAGGTCCACGTAGCGCTGGCGCACCCGCATTTCCTCGGAAAGTTCTGCGTGCAGTACCGGCAGCGGGCGCAAGGCCTTGGAGGCCATCTGCCAGGAATCGGCCATGATGGACAGCTCACCGCGGCGGGAGCTGATGATCTCACCCTTGACAAAGACATGGTCGCCCAGGTCCACCAGCGCCTTCCAGTCCGCCAGCGCGGCTTCCCCGACATTGGCCAGCGACAGCATGACCTGCAGGCGGGTGCCGGCACCGGATTGCAGGGTGGCAAAGCACAATTTGCCGGTGTTGCGGACAAAGACCACGCGGCCGCTCACCCCGGCAATGTCACCCGTGGTGGAGTCAGCCTCCAATTCAGGGTATTTCTCCCGGATTTCCTCCAGCGTGTGGGTCCGTGCCACCCCAACGGGGTATGCCTCTTCACCCCGCTCGAGCAATTTGGCTCGCTTTTCCAAACGGACATGCATTTGCTCGGAAACGTCACTGGGCTCGAGGGTCACGGTTTTTTCTGCGCTCACAAGTCAATAGTTTAGTTGGTGAATCTGAATGAACCCTCCGTGGAGGGCGACAGCCGGCTGGAAGTGTCCCGGCGCCGGCTATGGGCCCGGGGCAGCTGAACCCGCGGTGGAGCCGCGCACCACCAGCTCGCTGTCCAGCGTCAGCGAGCGGCCGGCAGCACCGGGCCCGTCCAGCTCCTCCCCTGCCAGCAGGCGCAGCAGCTGCCGCCCGGCCGCACGGCCCAGCTCCGCTGCGGGGAGCCGGACGGTGGTCAGGCCCGGGCTCGACGTTTCAGAATATGGCAGGTCGTCAAACCCCGTGACGGCCAGCTGCCCCGGCACGTCCAGCCTGGCCACCCGGGCCTCCTGCAGCACCCCGTAGGCGTGCGTGTCGGTGCAGCACACTACGGCAGTCACTCCCTGGCGCTGCCACTGCGGCCACGCCCCCGCGAAGGCCTGCGCGGCCGCGGAGACGTCGATGGTGGTGCCTGCCTGCGCCGCGACCTCCATCCCGAGGGTGCGGGCATGCCGGCAAAAGGCCTCCCTGCGCACGCGGAAAGTTTCAGTGCCCGTGGTGCTGTCCAGGTAGGCCACCGTGGTGTGGCCCAGCCCGGCCAGGTGGTCAGCCAGCAGGACGGCGCCGGCGGCAACGTCAAAGTTGACCGACGGGGCGGCGCTCTCCACCCCCGCAGTGTCCAGCAGCACCATGGGCCCGGCGGCCGGCAGGGCCGCCAGGAATTCGGCGCTCGGGGCGTCCACCAGCAGTCCGGCCGGCCGCAGGGACAGGAGGGTCCGCACCTCGGCCGGCGTTGGCATTTGGCCGGCCTCCGTCACGGAAAGCAGCAGCTGGAAGGCGGCGCCGATCTCGGAGCGGACGCCGTCGATCACCCGGGCGAAAAACGGGTTTGAGACGTCGGGCGCCACCAGGATCACAATGTTGCTTCGCCCCCGCGCCAGTGAGCTGCCCAAACCGTCCACAACGTAGCCAAGCTCGCTGACCGCCTGCTCCACCTTGGCAATGTTGTCGGTGGAGACACGCCCTGCCGTCTTGCCGCTGGTGACCAGGGAAACCGTGGCCGTGGAAACCCCCGCCCGGGCGGCCACCATGGCCGCCGTGATGCGGGGCGGGCGCGCGCCGTCGGACGGCGGCATGGAGGCGGGGTGCATGCATCGATGGTACCGGCCCTGGACGCCACGGCGGCGCCCCCATCGCGTCAAGCGCTTGACGAAAATCACGTTAAGCGTTTGACGTAATTCCCCGCAGGGTGTCACACTGGATTTTCGGAACCCCGGGACAGCCGGGGAACGCCCCTGGCGCACACCCAGGCCGCCCGCCCCAAAGACGTGGAGAAAAATTGAGCACGACGCTGCCCCCTCAGCCCGCCGGCGCCCCTGCCCGCAAGATCATCCTGGACTGCGATCCCGGCCATGACGACGCCGTGGCCCTGCTGCTGGCCCACGGCAACCCGAACATTGAGCTGCTGGCCGTAACCACCGTGGTGGGCAACCAGACTCTGGAAAAGGTCACCCGCAACGCCCTGTCCGTTGGCACCATCGCCGGCATCACCGGCGTCCCGTTCGCTGCCGGCTGCGACCGCCCCCTGGTGCGCACCATCGAGAACGCCCCGGACATCCACGGCGACAGCGGCATGGACGGCCCGGACCAGCCCGAGTCCACGATCGAGCTGGACCCGCGCCACGCCGTCGACCTCATTATTGAAACGGTCATGGCCCATGAGCCGGGCACCGTGACCCTGGTGCCCACGGCCGGGCTGACCAACATTGCCATGGCCGCCCGCAAGGAGCCGCGGATTGTGGAGCGCGTGAAGGAGGTTGTCCTCATGGGCGGCGGCTACCACGTGGGCAACTGGAGCGCAGTGGCCGAGTTCAACATCAAGATCGATCCGGAGGCGGCGCACATTGTGTTCAACGCCGGCTGGCCCGTGGTCATGGTGGGCCTGGACCTCACCCACCAGGCGCTGGCCACCCCGGACGTGGTGGCCAGGATCGAGGCCGTGGGCACCAAGCCGGCCAAGTTCGTCATGGAGCTGATGGAATTCTTCACCAAGACGTACAAGGACGCCCAAGGCTTCGACTACCCGCCCGTCCACGACCCCTGCGCCGTGGCGTACGTCATCGACCCCACCGTCATGACCACCCGCAAGGTGCCCGTGGACATTGAGCTCACCGGCACGCTGACGCTGGGCATGACAGTGGCCGACTTCCGCGCCCCTGCCCCGGCAGACTGCAAGACTTCCGTGGCCGTGGACCTTGACCACGAAAAGTTCTGGAACCTGGTCACCGACGCCCTGGTGCGCATTGGCGAGGTGGACGCATGAGCGCCACCCAGGCCCTGGCCGGGGCGCGGAAGGGTTCCGGCAATGTCACGGCACTCATGGTGGCCCTGCTGACCGCCTGCATTGCCTTCCAGCTCAACGCATCGATGCTGAGCCCCGCCCTGGTCACCATGGGCGAGGAACTGCACACCAACCAGGCGGCCATCGGCCTGTCCCAGACCTGGTTCTTCACGGCCGCCGCCGTTTTCTCCCTGTTCCTGCCCCGCCTCAGCGACATCGTCGGACGCAAGAAGGTGCTCATCGCCATGATGGCCCTGATGGGGATCGGCTCCGTAGTCTCGGCCATGGCCCCGGACATCACCTGGCTGTTCCTGGGCCGGATCATCCAGGGCGTGTCGGGCCCCACGGTGCCGCTGTGCCTGATCATGCTGCGCTCCGCGGTTAAGGAACCCAAGCGGTACGGCGCCCTGATGGGCCTGATCACTGCCGTGAACGGCGGCATCGCCGGCATTGACTCCTTTGTGGGCGGCTACTTCGCCGAACACTTTGGCTTCCGCAGCATCTTCTGGCTCATGGTGGCCATCGCCGCCGTCGCCACGCTGTTGCTGTTCCTGCTGGCCGGGGAGAGCAAGCCCGGCGAGGGCACCCGGATGGACTGGCTGGGCGTGCTCTTCATCGTTGTTGCCGTGGGCGCGCTGCTGACCGCCCTGAATGAGGCCACCAAGCTGGTGGGCGGAGTCACCGCGGGCCCGCTGGTGGCCTCCCTGGGCCTGGCCGTGGTGGCTGTTGCCGCATTCATGGCGTTCTGGGCCGTGGAGCAGCGGTCCCGGCAGCCCATGGTGGAGATCGTGCACCTGCGCCAGCGCTCCACCTGGGCGCCGCTGCTGACCACCACGCTGACCATGACGGGCATCTTTGCCGTCATCAACGGCATTGTGCCCGCCTACGTCCAGGCGGCAGACCCCGGCTTCCACATTGGCGCCACCGAGATGAGCCTGCTGATCCTGACCCCCTATGCGCTGCTGGGCTGGGTCTTTGGACCCATCACCGGCCGCCTGGCACCCGTGCTGGGCTATACGAAGATGCTGCGGATCGGGCTGCTTGGCAGCGTGGCGGCACTGGCCGTCATCGGCTTCCTGGGGCTGCACAACCTGCCTGCCATGATTGCGGGCACGGTGTTGCTGGGCATCATGTACGCCGGTACCGTGAACATCATGCTCAACGGCCTTGGCGTGGTGCTCTCCCCCGAAGGAAACCCCGGCTTCCTGCCCGGCATGAACGCGGGCGCGTTCAACCTGGGCGCCGGACTCAGCTTCCTGGTGCTGCCCGCCATCCTGGTAGCCACGGCTCCCCTGGGCGGACAGGGCTCCTACCTCACCGTCGTGGTGGTTTCCCTCGCCATCACCGTCGCCGCCCTGGCCGCGTCGCTGCTGGTGCCCCAGCCCGTTGACGCGGAGGTTGCCCCGTGAGCGCCGCGGAACCGGGCGCACGCATTGTGGTGGCGGGCTCGCTCAACGCGGACCTGACCATCTATTGCGAACGCCTGCCCCTGCCCGGCGAGACCCTGCACGGCACCGGCTTTGCCGTCAATCCCGGCGGCAAAAGCGCCAACCAGGCCGTGGCGGCGGCCCGCCTGGGCGGCCGCGTCACGCTGGTCGGCGCCGTGGGTGCGGACCCCAACGGCGACATGCTGGTGGCGTCCACGGCCGGTGCCGGAGTCGACGTCAGCCATGTCCGGAGGGTGCCCGAACCCACCGGCGTGGCGGTCATTTCCGTGGAGGACAGCGGCGAGAACAGCATCATCATCTCCGCCGGGGCCAACGGCACGCTCGGCCCCGGGGCGATGGACCCGGCCCTGTTCGACGGCGCCGGCGTGGTGTGCCTGTGCCTGGAAGTCCCCCTGGAGACAGTCCTTGCCGCCGCCCAGGCCGGGCACGACGCCGGAGCAACAGTTCTGTTGAACCTCTCGCCTTACGCCCCGGTCGGGGATGCGCTGGCACACCTCACCGACGTGCTGCTGGTCAACGCCCACGAGGCCTCGGCGTTCCTGGGCGGGCTGGACATGCCGTCCGCCGACGCACCCCTCCCCGAGTGGCTGGCCGCCGCCGGCGCCTTTGCCGGTCGGGGCCTCACCAAAGTCCTGGTGACGCTGGGCTCCGCCGGCTCGGTGGTGCTGGATGTGGACAACACGGCCGAGCCCGTGGTGCGCATTGCCCCCACGAAGGTTGACGCCGTGGACACGACGGGTGCCGGAGATGCCTTCACCGGCGCGGTGGCGGCCCGCCTCGCGGCCGGCGACGCCCTGGCGGATGCAGCGCGCTACGCCTCGGTCGCCGCAGCGCTGGCCGCCACCCGGAAGGGCACGCAGACCGCCTACCCGTCCGCCAAGGAAGTGGCAGCGGCCATCACGGAATAACGCCGAGGTGGGCCGCCGCAGCGCGGAGCGGAATTGGGGGCTGGCGGCGCGGTGCGGGCACCAGCCCCCAATTCCGTGCAGCGCGGAGGTCCGCCGCGCCCGCTACCCCAGCGTGACGTTGTCGATGAGGCGCACCGGCCCCACCTGGGCGGCGATCAGGGCGAGGGCCTGTCCCGTGAAGGGCGTGTCCTGGCAGTTTTCGGCGCGCACGGCCAACGTTTCCGGGTCCACCACTTCCAGGTAGTCCAGTGCCACGCCGGGAATCATGTGGACCAGTTCCTCCGCCGACGGGATGTCCAGGGGCTCGTGGGCGTCGGCACGCCGGCGGAGCAGGCGCAGTGCGCGGGAGAGCACCAGGGCGTCCTCCCGCTCCCTCCCCGAAAGGAAGCGGTTCCGGCTGGAGAGGGCCAGGCCGTCCGGATCGCGCACAATGGGCACGGGAACAATGTCCACGGGGAAGTCCAAGTCAGCCACCATGCGGCGCACCAGTGCCAGCTGTTGGGCATCCTTTTGGCCGAAGTAGGCACGGTACGGCTGCCGTGTGCCGCCGTCGCGCGCTGAAAGGCCGGTGCGGGGGTGCGCCAGGTGCAGCAGCTTCGCCACCACCGTCAGGGCGCCGTCAAAATGTCCGGGCCGCGAGGCCCCCTCGTAAAGGCTTCCCAGCTTCCCGGCGGTGATGCGCACGGCCGGCTCGCCGGTGGGGTACATTTCCTCCACTGAAGGGGCAAACATGATGTCCACGCCCGCAGCGTCCAGCAGTGCCAGGTCGGCCTCCGTGGTGCGCGGGTAGCGGTCCAGGTCCAAGGGGTCGCCAAATTGCAGCGGGTTGACGAAAACGCTGGCCACCACCACCGCGTTTTCGGCCACGGCGGCCCGCGCCAGTGCGCCGTGGCCCTCATGGAGGGCGCCCATGGTGGGCACCAGGCCAAGCGTGCCGGGGTGGGTGGACGTCTTGGCGGCCAGCAGGGAAGCGCTGGCAGCCTTCAGTTCGGCAACGGTGGTGACCAGGGTGGTGCTCATGTCAATCGCTTTCTTCGGTGGTTGGTTCCTGCGGGTGCTGCGCGTCGGGCGCGCCGCTGACGTCCGTGCCGCCGTCGTCCATGCCCAGGGCGGCCTGCACGCCCAGGTAGGCCTCGGCGGACAGCAGTCCGCGGCGCGCGGCCCGGACCGCCGTAGCGGAGGACAGCGCCAGGTACGCGTCCACAATGTCCGTGGCGGAGGTGTCCAAGGCGTGTTCGCGCAGCGCCTGCGTATGGGCGGCGACGGTGCCGTAGTCCCCCCGCGCCACGGGCCCGGTGAGCGCCTGCTCCCCCGACGCCAGCGCGTTTTCCAGCGCGGCGCGCAGCAGCGGGCCCAGGACCTGGTTGGGCGCCTCGACGCCGATCTCGCCCAGGATTTGCGCGGCCTGGGCAACGAGCGTCACGAGGTGGTTTGCCGAGTGTGCCAAGGCGGCGTGGTACAGGACGCGGTCTGCCTCGGCAATGACCACGGGCTCGGCGCCCATTTCCACCACAAGGGCCTGGGCGATGGGCAGCATGGGCGCATCGGCCGTGACGCCGAAGGTGCAGTCCAGCAGGCGCGTCAGGTCCAGGCTCATGCCGGTGAACGTCATGGCCGGGTGCAGGGCCAACGGGATGCCGCCTGCAGCCTTGACGGGGGCCAGCACGCCCGTGCCGTAGCGCCCTGACGTGTGCGCCACGAGCTGGCCCACCTGCCACGCCCCTGTGGCGGCGAGGCCGGAAACCAGCCCCGGCAGGGCGTCGTCGGGCACGGCCAGCAGCACCAGCTCCGAGCGTTCCACAATGTCCGGGATCTCCAGGACGGGGACGCCGGGCAGCAGCAGTTCGGCCCGGTCCCGGGATGCCTCGGACACTGCCGCCACCCCGACCACGGCGTGCCCGGCAGCGCGCAGCGCCGCACCCAGCACCGCCCCCACCTTGCCGGCGCCGATGATTCCCACGCCTAGGCGTCCGGGCTTAATGGCCATGGTTGTTCTCCTGCGGGGCTGGTGGGATGAAGGGGTCCATCGCCGGCGCCAGCCAATGCTCGGAGCGGTGGATGCGCCGGGCGGTGGCGGCACGGAGGGCTTGTTCGTCGAAGAGGCGGCGCCCGGCGTCGGCTGCCATGTGGCGGACCACCGGGCGGATGGGGCCGGCGGTGGAATGAAGTTCAAAGTCGACTAGGCCAAGAGCTGCCATGAGGGGGCCCTGGCGCAGGCTCAGTGACTGGGTGCGCTCGTGCGGGACCACCTGGAGGCGGCGGAAAAAGAAGCCGTGCCGGCACAGCAGGGCGGTCCGGGTGGCGCAGTAGGCGTTGCGGCGCCAGGCAAGCGGGTCAATCCAGCGGGCCGGGCGGGGGCTGTGGATGAAGCCGTGACCCTCAAACGGCCCCTTGAGCCCGGCCGTGAACACGTCAAAGGGGTTGTCCACGCCGGGGTCGGGGAACACCAGGGCCAGCACGGCCATGACTTCATCGAGCGTCCCTGCAGGCAGCAGCACCGTACGGTTGCCGTGGTCAGAGCGGTCGTCGCCGTAGCCGGCCACGTTGACGTGCACCCGGTACCAGCCAAACGGCCGCCAGAGGGGGCCCTGGCTGATGCCGACTGCCTGCACCCGGCCCGGGGGGATGGTCTGGGCACGGGTTTCCAGCATCCCGTAGTGCAGCCGCACGCCGTCGGGCGAGAGTGCCACACGGAAGTTGAAGTCGCCGGTGATGGCCTTCCAGTAGGAGGCGCCGAAGCCGATGAAGATGGGAACGAAGCCGATCAGCACGCCGATTTCCCGGCTCCAGACGGCCAGCACGACGGCGGCCGCCAGCGCGGCAATGACCACAATGGTCAGGCTGCCAAACACCACGGAGCCGATGATGCGCCCCGGGGACAGCGACAGCACCGCCCGTTCGGGCGCCTCGGTGACATCCTGCGGGGCGTCAGGGTCGATGGCGACGCCGGCTGCCCGGGCCAGGATGGCCGCGCGCAGCCGTTTGGCCTCGGCCAGCTTGAGGAAGGACAGCTTGAACGCCGACTTGCCGCCGTCGGCCACGTCAAACTTCAGCTCCGCAAGGCCGAAGGCACGCGCCACCAGGGGCTGGACCACGTCGATGGCCTGCACCCGGTCGATGCGGGCGCGGCGCTGCTGGCGGAAGATGACGCCGGAGTTGATGTGGACGTCGCGGTCGGTCACCTGGTAGCGGGTAAAACGCCAGGAAAGGAAGAAGCCAAGGCCGAAAACCACCACGGCGGCACCCACCACGGCGAGCACGGCGCCCACGGGGGCGCCGGCGGCAAGGCCTTGCCCGCCCTGCCCGCGGGGCCCGCCGGAAAAAAGCGTGTCCAGGGAGTTGCGGCCAAAAATGAACAGCACGGCCGCCACGGCCACCCAGCCGCGCACCAGCGGCGAGACGGGATGGACGCGGTGCCAGTCTTCGGGCCCGTCGGTGCGGAAGCCCTCCCGGCCCGGCCGGCCGTCCAGGCCGACAGGGGGCTGGGCGTTCACAGCCCGGCCAGTTTCGCCTCACCGCGCGCGGACAGCTGTTCGCGCAGGCGGGCGGCCTCCGCGGCGGGGAGCCCGAACAGCAGGGCGTTGGTGCCGGGGGAGGCCGTGTGGAGGTGGATGGTGCTCAGGCCCAGCAGGCGCTCCAGCGGCCCCATGGTGACGTCAACGTACTGCATGCGTCCGTAGGGCACCACCATGATCCGGTGGAACATGATGCCGTGGCGGATCAGCAGGTCCTCATTGCGTTCAGCGTAGCCAATGGCGTGCACCTGCCGGGGCACCAGGGCCAGCACCCACACAACAACAAGCAGTGCGGCGGATGGCAGAGCCCAGGCCAGCCAGGCAGGAAAGCCCGGCCACACGCCGGAGCTGAGGAAGACAAGGGGAAGCGCCGAGACGGCAAGAATCGCCAGCCCGCCCAGCCCGCGCTGGATGAGCCGGGCCGTGATGAGCTTGCTGGAGACGCGCAGGAAGGTGACATCCGCGGGGTCAATGGCGCTTCCCTGGTGCCGGTTCCCGTGTTCGAGGCTAGGCAAACTCTTCCTCCCCGCGTCCTTCACGTTTCTCCCGCGGCTTCGGCGCCGCGTCGGTGTCCTCCGGCGGCAGCTTGCAAAAACGTTCCACGACCAG
The DNA here is from genome assembly GCF_025548615.1 of Arthrobacter sp. A2-55. Taxonomy (NCBI): domain Bacteria; kingdom Bacillati; phylum Actinomycetota; class Actinomycetes; order Micrococcales; family Micrococcaceae; genus Arthrobacter; species Arthrobacter sp. A2-55. The sequence goes on from NZ_JAJLOZ010000023.1 coordinate 18,950, forward strand.
GCCCGCGGCCACCATGGCCGCGCCTCCCCCCATCATGACCACAATGTGCCAGATGACCGCGAGGTCGGGGCGCAGGGAAATGGTGGGCAGCTGGTCCAGCAGAATGCCCGCATGCCAGCCCAGCAGCACGGCGCCGGCGTAGGCACAGGCCTGGGCCAGGACCAGTGTGCGGGCCGCCAGCAACGGGTCCAGGTGCTTGTTGCGGTTTCCGTCGCGCCAGCGCCGGACCTTGAAGCCGAGGATCAGGCATACGGCCACGATGAGTCCCATCGTGGCCAGTGAGCTCAGTGGCAGCACGGGCAGGGCAAGGCTGGCCCGCTGCGTCAGCTCCGTTGCCACCCACCCAACCGCCGCCAGGACGATTGTCACCACCACCAGCCATGCAGGCCGGATGGTCCGCATTGTGCCCTTCATGATTGCCTCACCCGTTTGCGTTGCTTGTCATGATTCAACCGTACAGTTTTTTCCTTAGGGCAGCGCCGTGCCAAGGCCCGGTGGTTCCAGCTCGGCATGTTCAATCCCGGCCATGTCCGCCGCGGCCGCGGCCAGGGCGGCCACGGGCTGGCCGGAGAGGACGGCGCCGGGGTCCATGAGGGACCACGGGTAGAGCACAAAGGCCCGCCCGGCAGCCCGGGGATGCGGCAGCGTCAAGGCAGGGTCGTCGCTGACCAGCTCGCCGTACGTGATGATGTCCACGTCCAGGGTGCGCGCACCCCAGCGGACCTTGCGTTCGCGGTGGTGCGCCAGTTCCACGCCCTGGCAGTGGGCCAGCAGTTCCAGCGGCGCCAGCGTGGTGTCCACCGCAATGACCATGTTCAAAAAGTCGGGCTGGCCCTCGGGTCCGCCCACGGGCTTGGTGGAAACCACCGGCGAGACATCCACCAGGCGCACTTCGGGGCGGTCCACCAGGTCGGCGACGGCGGCCGAGAGGGTTCCGCGCCGTTCCCCGAGGTTGCTGCCCAGGGCCAGGATGGCCCGCGTCCAGGAGCCTGGCCCGCTCATGCCCTGCTCCGGAAAACGTTGATGCTCACGTCGCCAAACGGCACCTGGATGGGTGCCTTGGGCTTGTGCACGGTCACCTCGACGGCGGAGACCGGGGGGAAGTCCGCCAGGATGCGTTCGGCAATGCGCACGGCCAGGGTTTCAATCAGGTCGAAGGCGTCCCCGCGGATCAGCGCGGCAATGGCCTCGGCCACCTCGCCGTAGTGGGCGGTGTGGGCGAGGTCGTCAGTGGCGGCCGCCTCGGCCAGGTCCGCGTGCAGCACGGCGTCAACAATGAACGGCTGGCCGTCGCGTTTTTCGTGGTCAAACACGCCGTGGTAGCCAATGGCCGTGATGCCCGTCAGGGTGATGGTGTCGGGCCGGCTCACAGGGCGGCCCCGGCCTGCCCGGCCAGGCGCGCCTCACGGTTGCGCCCTCCCACCAGCAGGCGGGCGGCGACCTTGGCAGCGTCAAGGCTCGCACCGACGTCGTGCACGCGGACGCCCCAGACCCCCTGTGCGGCGGCAAGGGCGGTGGTGGCCGAGGTGGCGTCGTCGCGCTCCTTGGGGGCCGCGGCCTTGCCTGCCGTGGTCAGCAGCGAGCCCAAAAAGCGCTTGCGGGAGGTGCCCACCAGAACCTTGTTGCCCATTTCCGCCACCCGGTGGAGGTTGGCGAGCAGTTCCCAGTTTTGCTCGGCGTTCTTGGAGAAGCCGATGCCCGGGTCCACAATCAGCATTTCCGGCTTCACGCCTGCTGCATAGAACCGTTCGCGGACTTCGCCCAGCTCACGCACCACGTCGTCCACCACATCCGTGTAGGTGGTCAGCGAATCCATGTGGCGTGAATCGCCGCGGCTGTGCATCAGCACGTAGGGAACCTGGCGTTCGGCGATCAGGGCGATCATGTCAGGGTTGACATTGGTGCCGGATACGTCGTTGATGAGCCCGGCACCGGCGTCGAGCGCCAGCGCCGCGGTGGAGGCGTGGCGGGTGTCAACGCTGACCAGGGCGCCGGCCTTGGCAAGCGTGGCAATGACGGGCATGATCCGCCGCTGCTCCTCCTCCTCATCCACATCCAGGGCGCCGGGCCGGGTGGACTCCCCGCCCACGTCAATGATGTCCGCGCCGCCATAGAACATCCGCAGGCCGTGGGCTATGGCGGTGTCAATGGAGTCGTATTCGCCGCCGTCGCTGAAGGAGTCGGGGGTGCAGTTGAGGATCCCCATCACCAGCGTGCGGTCGGTGGGCAGGGCGGCAAAGCTTGCCATGGCGGTGCGTGCCCGCAGCACGGGCAGCGGGGAGGTGGCCGGACCGGTGCCCGGTGCGGCTGCGAGGGAATCCATTGTGGTGTTACCTTCCGAGAATCAGGCTCATGGCCTCGGCCCGCGTTGCGGGCTCGTGAAGCAGGCCGCGCACCGCGCTGGTGACGGTTTTGGCCCCTGGCTTGCGCACGCCCCGCATGGACATGCACATGTGTTCGCATTCAATGACAACGATGGCCCCGCGCGGCTTCAGGTGCGCCACGAGGGAATCGGCGATCTGGCTGGTGAGGCGTTCCTGGACCTGGGGCCGCTTGGCGTAAATGTCCACCAGCCGCGCCAGCTTGCTCAGCCCCGTGACGCGGCCGTCGGAGGACGGGATGTAGCCCACGTGGGCGCTGCCGTGGAAGGGCACCAGGTGGTGCTCACAGGTGGAGTAGAACGGGATGTCCTTCACCAGCACCATTTCCTCGTGGGAGATGTCAAAGGTGGTGCCCAAAACTTCGCCCGGATCCTGGTGGAGCCCGGCAAAAACCTCGGCATAGGCCTTGGCCACCCGCTTGGGCGTGTCCATCAGCCCGCTGCGGTCAGGGTCCTCCCCCACGGCCAGCAGGATTTCACGGACTGCCGCCTCGATGCGTGGCAGGTCCATGTGCCCGCCGTGGCCGTCCGGGGGGGAAGCCTGGGCGGCGGGCGCAGTGAAGTGGGGTTCGTCGAAATTGGTCACGGGTGTGATCCTATCCGCTATTGCGGCCGGCCCGGGAGTTGTTCGCCGTCGGGCTTGCCCAGATCGCGGCCGGGCACATGCCCCGGCGCATCCACTTCGCCCTGCATGTGGGCGTTGGCCAGCTGGTCCTGCGGCGCCACGGAATCGGGGGACGGTTCACCGGCAGCCAGGGCCTCGCGGCGTTCCTTTTCGGTGACCACGGGGGGCAGTTCGGAGACCGGCCGGGACTCCTTGGACAGCCAAACCTTGCGCTGGGCCGGCCTGCGCAGATCGGCGAAGATCTCCGCAATCTCAGCCTGGTTCAGGGTCTCGCGCTCCAGCAGTTCCAGGGCCAGCCGGTCCAGGACGTCGCGGTTCATGATGAGCGCCTCGTAGGCGTCGTCGTGCGCCTGGTCGATGAGCTTGCGCACCTCCTCGTCCACGATGGCAGCCACCGATTCGGAGTAGTCCCGCTCGCTGCCGCCGCCGGCGCCCAGGAAGGGCTCACCCGCGCCGGCGCCGAGCTTGACGGCGCCAATGCGTTCGCTCATGCCGTACTGGGTGACCATGGCGCGGGCCGTGCCGGTGGCCTTTTCGATGTCGTTGGAGGCACCGGTGGAGGGGTCGTGGAACACGATTTCCTCCGCCACACGCCCGCCCATGGCGTAGGCCATGTTGTCCAGCAGCTCGTTGCGGGTGATCGAGTACTTGTCATCCTCCGGCACCACCATGGTGTAGCCCAGGGCACGGCCGCGCGGCAGGATGGTGATCTTGGTGACGGGCGCCGTGTTGTGCATGGCCGCCGCCACCAGGGCGTGGCCGCCCTCATGGTAGGCGGTGATCTTGCGTTCCAGTTCCTTCATGACGCGGGTGCGCTTTTGCGGCCCGGCCATGACGCGGTCAATGGATTCATCCAGGGCACGGTCGTCAATGAGCTGGGCGTTGGAGCGGGCCGTGAGGAGGGCGGCCTCATTGAGCACATTGGCCAGGTCGGCGCCGGTGTAACCTGGCGTCTTTTTTGCCACGGCGTTCAAGTCGACGCCGGGTGCCATGGGCTTGCCCTTGGAGTGGACCTTGAGGATTTGCTCGCGGCCCAGTCGGTCCGGAGCTTCCACGGGAATCTGGCGGTCAAAGCGGCCCGGGCGCAGCAATGCCGGGTCCAGCACGTCGGGGCGGTTGGTGGCGGCGATCAGGATCACGTTGGTCTTGACGTCAAAGCCGTCCATTTCCACGAGCAGCTGGTTGAGGGTCTGCTCGCGTTCGTCGTTGCCGCCGCCGATGCCGGCACCGCGGTGGCGGCCCACGGCGTCGATCTCGTCCACAAAGATGATGGCCGGGGAGTTGGTCTTGGCCTGTTCGAAAAGGTCGCGGACGCGGGAGGCGCCGACGCCGACGAACATTTCCACAAAGTCCGAACCGGAGATTGAGTAGAACGGCACGCCCGCCTCGCCGGCAACCGCGCGGGCCAGCAGGGTCTTGCCGGTCCCGGGAGGGCCGTACAGCAGCACGCCCTTGGGGATTTTGGCGCCGACGGCGGCAAACTTGCCCGGATCCTGCAGGAATTCCTTGATTTCGTGGAGTTCCTCCACGGCCTCGTCGGCACCGGCCACGTCATTGAAGGTGACCTGGGGGTGGTCCTTGGTGATGAGCTTGGCCTTGGACTTGCCAAACTGCATGACCTTGGAGCCGCCGCCCTGCATGCGGGAGAACAGGAACCAGAAGATGAGGCCGATCAGCACGAACGGGATCAGCAGTGACAGCATGCTGGACCAGAAGTTGTTGGATGCCGGCTGGTCGTCAAAGTTTTTCAGGTTCGCGCCGTCGATCACGGCCGCCACCGTGGTGGCGCGGTAGCCGCCGTAGTAGAACTGCACGGTTTTGCCGGCCTTGGTGCCGTCCGGGGTGGTGTAGTCGTCCTTGAGGATCATGTCCACCCGGCCCTCGGAGCCAAAGATCTTCGCCGAAACCACCTGGTCGTTCTTCAGCAGGGCCAGGCCGTCGGAGGTGTTGATCTTCGTCTGGCCTCCGCCGGCCAGCGTGGCCAGGCCTGCGCCAATGAGGATGACCACCACAATGATCCAGATGAATGGACCCTTGAAGAGTTTCTTGACTTTCATGTGTTCGGGGCCAGGCCCCGTCCCTCCCGCTCAACCAATGTGAAAAAACGACCGGCGGCACAGCCGCTTGCACGCGATACTAGCTTTACACCGTTCACAGTCCAACACGTACGGGAAGCGGCAATAGTTCCCTGAGGGCATAACGAATTGCGGCGCATTGCCAAAAATGCGCCCGTTCCCGCTTTCCGCCCCCGTTGGAACGGGCGGGCAAAGCGGGAACGGGCGCAGCCGGTGCGGATGCTATTCGTAAATGTGCGGTGCCAGCGTGCCGATGAAGTCCAGGTTGCGGTACTTCTCGGCAAAGTCCAGGCCGTAGCCCACCACAAACTCGCTCGGGATCTCGTAGCCGACGTACTTGACGTCAATCTCCACCTTGGCGGCGTCCGGCTTGCGCAGGAGCGTGCAGATCTCCACCGAGGCGGGGCCGCGGGAGATGAGGTTGGCCTTGAGCCAGGACAGGGTCAGCCCGGAGTCGATGATGTCCTCAACAATGAGCACGTGCTTGCCCATGAGGTCCGTTTCCAGGTCCTTGAGGATCCGCACCACGCCGGAGGACTGCGTGCCGGAGCCGTAGGAGGACACTGCCATCCAGTCCATGGTGATGTGGCTGTGGAGTGCGCGGGAGAGGTCGGCCATAACCATCACCGCGCCCTTGAGGACACCGACCAGCAGGACGTCGCGGCCGGCGTAATCTGCATCGATTTCCGCGGCCAGCTCGGCTACACGCGTTTGGATTTGTTCCTTGGTGTAGAGAACGTGCTTGAGATCGGCTTGGACGTCTTGTGAATCCACCAATTGCTCCTGTTTGTGAAGGATTTTGTGACATGTGTGTTGCTGCTGGGCAGTGTATTCGGGCGAGTCTAGGGCACGCCTGCACTGCGTCTCAGGACAAGCTTCCCATAGGCGGCGCCCTCGTGTGGAACTGCCTGGCTGCGGGAAATTCGGTACGCGCTGACTTTTCCCGCCATTTGCACAGGCCCGGCGGAGCCTTTCCGATCCAGCAGGGCTGCCGCCGCCAGCAGCCGTTCCTGGCTGGGCTGGACGCCACCAAGCGCGACGGCGGCCAGCGCCAGGACCCTCATCCGCAGGGCCGGGGCCAGGGCCGCCAAGTCATTTTCACCGAGCCTGATTTCCGCCGGTTCAGCGCTGCCGGCTGGGGTTGAAGCCTCGGCAATGCGGGCATATTCGGCGCCGGCCAGCTCATCCAGGTAGTCGGCATCCGGACCCAGGATGGCTGCCGAGCGCGCCAGTGATTCAACGATTCCCGGGCCCAGCTCCGCCGCGAGGAACGGCAGTACGTGGTGCCGCACGCGCACGCGCAGGTAGGCGTCGTCGAGGTTGGCGGGGTCATGCCACGGCTCCAGGCCCAGGGCCTCGCATATGGCCAATGTCTCATCCCGGCGCAGGGCTAGGAACGGCCGGCAGTAAACGCCGCGGCGTTCGCGCATGCCGGCCAGGGACCGTGTGCCGGAGCCGCGGGCCAGTCCCAACAGTACGGATTCCGCCTGGTCGTCCAGGGTATGGCCCAACAGCACGGTCTCCGCCCCCAGCTCACGGGCGGCCGCGTCCAGCGCGGCAAAGCGGGCTGCCCGGGCGGCAGCTTCCGGGCCGTCGCCGCCGTCGTGCAAGTCAACAGTCCGCAGCTGCACGGGATCCAGGCCCAGTCTGCGCAACTGGGCCGCCGTCCGTTGGGCAACCTCCGCGCTGCCTGGCTGCATTTGGTGGTCCACCACAATGGCGCCCGCCCGGATTTCGCCGCGGGTGGCAAAGAACGCCGTAACGGCTGCAAGTGCCAGCGAATCCGGGCCACCGCTGCACCCCACCAGCACCAGCGGCGGGTTGTCCACAGGATGGCGCCTGCCCGTGGTGGTTAGGCCCAGGAGCCCGGCCACCAGTTTCCGGGCCTTGCCCACCGTCGGGTCAAGGCGGCCGCGGGGGCGGATGCCGGCCTCCGGCATTTAGAGTCCCATCCGCTCAACCCAAAGGCGTGCACTGTGGATTTCCGGTTCGGTGGGCAGGTTTTCCGCCTGCACCCACACCGTGTTGAAGCCGTCCATGCTCACCAGGGCCACCACGTCGCGCACAAATTTGGCGCCGTCGCTGTATTGCCGCATTTTTGCATCCAGGCCCATGAGGTTGCGGATGAATTTTTCAATCAGGCCGCGCTCCTTCCCACGGTTGTTGAAGCGCTGCCGGATGGTCCGCACGGTGGGCACGATGGCCTGGTCCACGCCGTCCATGACCACGTTGGCGTGGCCCTCCAGCAGGCTCATGACGGCGGTGACGTGGGACAGCGCGGCCTTCTGGGCCGGATCCTGCAGCAGGTCAAGGATGCCTCCCCGGCTTGGCATCGCGTCGCCGCCACTCGGCGACGACTTCCGCCCGCCCATGGCCTTCACCGCCTGCAACAGCCGCTCCCCCAGGTTTTCAGTGTCCCCCACCAGCAATTCACCGAGCTTTTCAATTTCGCCCAGCATGTGGTGCCGCAACCACGGGGCCGCGGCAAACTGCACCCGGTGGGTTTGTTCGTGCAGGCACACCCACAGGCGGAAGTCGGCCGGGTCCACCTTGAGTTCCCGCTCCACCGTGAGAATGTTGGGCGCCACCAGCAGCAGCCGCCCGCCGGGGGCAGGGGCGTTCGCGCTCTGGCCGGGTGCCGGGGCCAGTGCGGCGAAGGGGTCGTACTGGCCCAGGACCTTGCTGGAGAGGAATGCCAGTGCGGCGCCCAGCTGGGCCCCGGTCACGGTGGAACTGACGGCCAGGGCGCCGGCGGACGTGCCGTTCCGGGACGCGGCCTGCTTGGCTGCGAGCGCCGTCATGATGGGATCCATCATGACGGAAAAGCTCTGGGTGTTGGCCTTGGCCCAGGAGGCCCTGTCCACCACCAGCACCTCGGAATCGCGCAGGTCGCGAGCGGCCTCCAGGCGGCTGATGTCGTGGACGTAGGGCACCGACTTGTCGGCCATGAGGTGCAGGTTCTCAACGGCCTTGGCGATTTCGGCGCCGTTCATGGCGGGGCCTGCCGGGGCGAGGCTGCCCGCCGTCGTGGCAGCCAGCTCCCAGTTGATCATGGAGGCGGATGGGGCTGCTGGGCTGCTGGGCTGGCTCATGTTTCCCATCAGATCACACTTCCCTGCATGGGACTTAGCTCTTGGCGATGATGGCCGCGGCGGTGTCGATGGACGGCATGGCCGACGCCGGCCCGCCCGCCAGTTTGTTGCCCATGATGGAGAAGACCAGCAGGCGGCCCTCTGAGTTGACCACGTATCCGCTCAGCGTGGACACGGTGTGGAGGGTGCCGGTTTTGGCCCGCACCAGGCCGGCCGCGGCTGCCGTGACGGGACCGGTGAAGCGTGCGCCGAGGGTGCCCGTCAGCCCGGCGATGGGCAGCCCACCCAGGGCCTGGCCCTCGTCAGTGCCGGCATGGGCCACCAGGAAGGAAACCACCTGCACCAGCTGGTGGGCGCTGATCAGGTCGCCCACGGCCAGCCCGCAGTTGTCCACCGTGGAGACGCCGTCCAGCGGCAGGCCCAGGCTGGCGAGCACGGCGCGGACAGCCGTGACGGCGCCAGTGTTGGACGCTTCCTGCCCCTGCTTCACCGCCACCAGGCGCGCCATGACCTCGGCCACGTAGTTGTCTGATTCGGCCAGCAAGTACTGCACCTGCTGCGCCACGGTGGCCGATTCCACCTTGGCCAGGACGGTTCCGGTGCCGGCGGTGGTCCGGGTGATGGTCCCCGTGGTGGGAACCCCCGCCTTCTCCAGGGCTGCGGCAAATGCCTCGGCCACGGCAACGGCGGAGTCCTGGGGGCGCGGGCCGGAGGTGCTGCCGGGGCTGGTGCGCCCGCCATACAGGGCCATGGGGTAGATCGGGGCGATTTCGCCGGCGTCGACGTCTCCCATGTCCCAGCCGGGGTTCAGGGCCGGGCCGGTAAACAGGGAGTCGTCAATGGCCAGCTTGACGGGGCCGGTGGTTCCGGCGGCGGCCAGGGCCGCGGCAGTCTTTTGGGCCAGGGTGGCCAGGCCCGCGTGCCCCATGGCGGCCTGGGGATCGCTCTCCCCCGCGGCCAGCATGGAGTCGCCGCCGGCCTTGAGCACCAGGGTCCCCGGCACGGATCCCTGGACCACTGACGTGTCCATGCGCGTGTTGGCGCCCAGGGACTTCAGTGCCGCCGTCGCCGTCAGCAGCTTCAGGTTCGACGCCGGCGTCCGGGCGGCGTCCCCGTCCTTGGAATAGAGGACCTTCCCGGTGGCGGCGTCCGCCACATAGGCGCTGAATGTGCCGCCGTCGAACGCCAGCGCCGCGTCAAGCCCGGCGGTCAGCGCGGCAGGGTCCGGCAGCGGCGCAGCCGCGGAAAGCGCGGAGACGCCGGAAATGCCCTGGAGGGTGGTGGGGGCCAGCTGGGCTGCGGGGACTACGGCGGCGGTGGCCGCATCGCGGGGCAGCAGGGCCGGGTACAGGTTCAGCCCGGCAGGAACGGTGACGGCGGCCAGGGCAAGCACCAGCAATCCGCCCGTCACAACTTTAGACGTGCGTCCCATGGTGCTGGTGTGTTCCTTCGGGGCTGTGCGGCCCGGCAGTCAGAGCGCGCAGGCAGGTCGGGTCCCGGCCGGATGACGCGGGGTGGGTGGGGCCGGTGCACGCAGCAGTCAGTTTCTGTGGAGCAAAATCGGCCTATATCCTCATACTAGAGGAAATTTTACGCGATCGGCCGCGCCAAGCCGCGCCGTCCACCTGATGAGGAGCACCCCATGAAGCATGACGTCACCATAGAAATCCCGCGCGGCTCACGCGTCAAGTACGAGGTTGACCACGAGACGGGCCGTGTCCGCCTGGACCGCGTGCTGTTCACCTCCATGCAGTACCCCACGCACTACGGCTTCTTTGACAACACCCTGGGCGAGGACGGCGACCCCCTGGACGCCCTGGTCTGGTACCCCGACGTCGACCTCTTCCCGGGAATCGTGCTGGATGCACGCCCCATCGCCATCTTCAACATGGAGGACGAGTCGGGCGGAGACGCGAAGCTGGTGTGCGTGCCCGCCGACAAGCGCTTCGACCACATCCAGGAGGCCTCTGACCTGGATCCTTTCCTGATCAAGGAGATCGAGCACTTCTTCACCACCTACAAGGACCTTGAGCCGGGCAAGTGGGTCAAGGCCGACGGTTGGGCAGACCGCGCCGCCGCCGAGGCGGAGCTGGAAGCCTCCATCAAGCGATTCGGGGCTGAAGGCCACTAGTCCTCAAGCACGACGGCGGCGCCCCCTGGGACCACCGGCCATTGGGTCGGTGGGCATCCCGGTGGGGCGCCGCCTTTTTGCGTTCACCGGCCGTGGGCAGTTCTGCCCATGGCGTGGCGCAACGGGCCCTGCCTACGATGTTCACGCCGCACCACTGCGGGCAACCCGGAACAAGGTAAGGACCCACATGGACGGATTCATTGGTGCGGATGTTGCGGACCTCCGCGATTTCGCCAAGACCATGGACAAGGCCTCCCATGCGTTGCTGCAGGAGGCCCAGTTGATCTCGGGTGCCGTCAATTCAATCCGCGGCTGGCGGGGCCCGGATGCCGACCGTTTCCGGCAGACCTGGAATTCCAGCCACCGGCCCACCATGGCCTCAACGGCCTGCTCCCTCCAGACCGTTTCGGACCTGCTGCGAAAGAACGCCCAGGAGCAGGAGACTGCCAGCTCCGCTGCGGGCCTGGGTGGCGGCGCGACCGGCGGCGGGGGTGCCGCCCTGCCCGTCCTAAAGGACGTCTTCGACACCGGCATGGGAGCCAAGGGACTCGGCTCACCTCTCTGGCAGGCCTGGAAATACCACCGACTGGGGCTGGATGAGTGGGGCAAGACCAGGGAGGTCCTCACCAATTGGGACGACGCCGGGAAGTGGCTCAAGGGCGGCCTGGATGAACTCCGCGCAGGTGGCAAGGCCGGCAATGTCCTGAACGATCTCAAGGCGGGCATTCCGTACAGCGCGGCCTTTGAGGAAGCGTCCAAATTCTCCAAGGGCATGCGGCTCGCGGGCGGCCTGGCCGCCCCGCTGAATATCGCCGGCGGCATCCACGACATGATCTCACCTCCCCACGGCGGCTGGCGGGGTGACGGCGACCGCGTGGCAGGGGGGCTGTCCGTGGTGGGCGGAGTGGGCAGCATCATGCTGATGACCGCTGGGGGTGCCGCCATGTTGGGCCCGATCGGCGCGCCGATTGTCATCGGGGCCGGCATCGTGGCCGGCGCCTGGGCCCTGGGCAACCTGGTTGCCGACAACTGGGGCAGCATCACCAACTTCGCCAAGGATCCGGGCAAATACCTGGGCGAGGGTCTCAAGGATGTTGGCAACATGGCCAAAAACGCCGGCAGTAAAGTGGTGGATGGCATAGGCAGTGCGGCCAAGTCGGTCGGCAAATTCCTGGGAGGGATCTTCTGATGAGCACAAACACAGTCCAGTGGACCGAACGGGACGTGGAATGCGCAGCCGGCGTGCTCGGCCTTGCATCCCCGGAAGGTACAGCCCTGCCCACGCTGACTGACGAAGAAATTACGGCCCTGGACGGCGTCCAACGCGAACAGGCCGTCCCCACTCCTTGGCTCTCGGCCCAGACTGCGGACCGTGACGTGTTGTGCGGCGTGGCCCTGCGAGGCCTGCTGGCCAAGGAATGGGCCTACCCCGTCATCTTCGAAGGCGAGACCGAGCCTTCGCGTCTGCACGCCACCGAGGAGATCACCGGCACCCTGGCCCTGCGCCGCACCAGCCGGCAGGTGGCTTCCCTGGAGCGGACGGTGTCCACCGGCAAGCGCTGGCTGTTCATCTACATCCACGACGACGGCGCCCTCCTCGAGGAGATCGATGAGAGCGGCCTCCACGGCTTTACAGTGGTTTCCCCGGATCAGTCCGCACAACGGCTCGCCGCCTTCGCCGATCCCAACGGCGCCGCAGCCGAGGAGTCTGCACCCAAGGCTTACACCGAGGCGGAGTTCGAGGCCGCGGGCGAGGCAGGGTTGCTGGCACAAACACAGGCAGCCAGCAACATGGCCGTCTTCCAGACCGATCGCGGTGACGTGCGGACGCTGACCGTCTACACGGCCCCGGACTCGGTGCACGTCCTCACCCCGGAACTGCGGGACGGCACCCTGGCATTGTCACTGCGGGAAGTTTCCTCGGCGTCCCTCGAAGAAGCGTTGAGCGGACTTCTGACCGCGCAGTAAACGCCCCGCCGAAGTAGTCCCGACCAAGGCTACGCCAGCCATTGCACCACGGGGCCAGCGCGTTTCACCCCGCACCAAACTTCTGCACAGCGCCTATCAGCACCGCACCGTTCAGCACAAGACATAAGGACGACATGGCCAAGAAAAATACGTTCGGCGGCCCCACCCGGCTGGTGGACGCAGCCAATGGCCGCCCCGTGTGCCAGTTCACCGCCAGTGGCCACTACTACGTGCGCGCCACTGCCACGCGGCATTTCTGGGGCCGCATCCTGGATGGCGCAGTGTTTCTTGCCGCCTACTTGCTGTTGGCCGTGCTGCTGGCCGCCGGCCAGCTCGCGGCGGGAGGCGGCGGCATCCCGGTAGTTTCCTTGGTGGTCCTCTGGTTTGTGCTTCTCTACGTTTACGGCATGGTTTGGGGAACATGGGGGCTGGCCGGAGATAGGGCGGCGCGCATGCGCAGCGTCCGCATCGCCGACGGCACGCTTTCAGGACCCTGGATTGGGGGATGGCGGGCCATTGCATGGTCCTTCCTTCCCCTCTACATCTTCTTCATGATCGCCAGCCTGTTCGACGGCGGTGTGGACCACACGCCGGGGTACGTGCCTCTTGACCTCGAGTCCGGACTGGCCAAGGGAAGACAGCCGGTGGAGGACGCCGCCCTTCTTGCGCGCGAACAGGCGCAGGCCCAGGCGCACGCACAATTACCCAAGCTCTACGGGAAGGACCCTGATGGAAGGGCGTAACTGGCTGGTGCGGCGGGCGGAGGCCCGGCTGGCCACGGAGATGGGGGGCCTGGTCTACATTGCCTCTTCGAGGCGGATCCGCTGGACCTGGCTGCTGCCGTGCATGGTCCTGGGTTTCGTGTACGGCGTGATCGGGCAGTTCGTCATCTCGCCGCGATCATCGGCTACCACGCCCGACAGGTTTGGGAACATCCCGCTGTTCCTCGTGACGTCGGTGCTCACGGGTTTGGTTTTGTGGGCCCTGACCTTTGCCATCGCCTTCCGCAAACTGTTGGTGTTCGACGGCGGAATGGTCACCACCTATGCCCAGCAGTCCACGACGCGCGTTTTTCCCTGGGCCGACGTGAACCCCGCCTCCGTCATGGCTGTGACCGCCGGCCCAGCTGGCCCGACCTCACTGTTGGCTGCCAAACGGCTGACCAAGCTCGGCGTCCGGGGGAAGTATGCCGTGGTCTTCGAGGGCCTCCCCCGGCCCAACAAGGCTTCGGCGGCCGGACAGACGTCGGCGCCTGGCTTCTGGACCTTTGAGACCTCCCAAGATCCCGCACCATTGGTCCGCGTCATTGAGCAGGCCATGATGAAGTCGGGCGTCCCGGGAGCGGCCCGGATCTGTGCAAGGGCGCTGCCGCCGCATGTCCTGACAGAACGGACCTCTTTGGACTGAGCCGTCTCCGGGCACAAACGCGCTTGTGGCCGCCGCCCCCAATTTTGTGCCGGTTTTAGAAGGGGTAGGGTTCGGTGTTTTGTGTGTGGATGTAGGTGCGGCCGGTGGGGGTGGTGGTTTTGGTTTGGCCGGGTGTGTAGGGTCCGATGGTCCAGCCGGTGGCGGGGTCGGTGAGGAGGCGTTCCCACCAGCGGGAGCCGGCGGCGAGTTCGCGGGCTTGTGCGGGTGGGATGGGTCCGTAGCCTTCGAGGTGGCCGGGTTCCTCGCTGGTGCCGAGGAGGGTCAGGGCCGGGACGGTGACGCTGATTTTGGCTGGTGTGCGGGGCCGGGACCAGGCTTCCGGGACGGGGTGGGCCGCCCCTTCCGATGCCCCGTTGGGCCATGAGCAGTCCGGCACAGCACCCGGCGCAAACACGAGCGCAAACAGCAACGCGAACACCAGCGGCAGCCTCAGCGGCAACAACCAGCACGGAAACGACAACGGGCACCGCACCATCCCCGTCAAGACCGCCGCTCAGCTGGAACTGGCCCTGTCCATCGTCAACCCGGGTGAAACCATCCAGCTGGCCAAGGGCACCTACGTGGGCAACTTCTCCACCACACGGGCGGGCACGGCGGAAAAGCCGATCCGCCTGGTTGGCACCGCGGACAGCATTCTCATCAACTCCGGGACGTCCGGCGCGGCCCCTGCCTGCCCTGCGCCCACCGAGGGCTAGAATTCCGGCTACGGGCTGTGGCTCTCCCACGCCCCGCACTGGGAGCTGTCCGGCTTCACCATCAACGATTCCAAGAAGGCCTGGTCATCGACGCCTCCCCCTTCGTCACGGTTGACGGCATTTCCATGACCCGCATTGAGGAAGAAGGCGTGCACTTCCGCGATTCCTCCAGCGACGGTGTCCTCAAGAACTCCACCATCGCCCACACGGGGCTGGTGAAGCCCGGCTACGGCGAGGCGGTCTACATTGGCTCGGCCAACTCCAACTGGAAGTGCTTTGGCAGCAGCAACGGCGTGGACGGCTCGGACCGCGTCCAGGTGCTCAACAACCACCTTGGGCCGTTCATTGCCGCAGAGCCGGTTGACATCAAGGAAGGCACCTACGACGGCGTGATTCGTGGGAACTTCTTCGACGGGCAGGGCATCACGGGCGAGAACTCCGGCGATTCCTGGATCGACGTCAAGGGCAACAACTACCTGATCGAGGGCAACACCGGCACCTTCGCACTGCCGGGCGTGTTTGCCAACGGCTACGAAATCCACACGCAGATCGCCGGGTGGGGCTGCGGAAACGTGTTCTCCTCCAACACCGTCACCAACGCCGTCAAGGGCCTGGCCAACGTCAAGGTCACGGCCCGCCCCATAAGCGGTGGCGGCCAACTACAGGAGGCTGCGCAGGACCGTGGCGGCGCCGTCGTCGTACACCGAGCCGGTGACCTCGTTGGCGGCGGCCCGCACGCCGGCGTCGGCCTGTCCCATGGCCACGCCTCGGCCGGCCCACCGGAGCATTTCAATGTCGTTGGAGCCGTCGCCGACGGCGACGGTCAGGGCGGGGTGGATGCCCAGCCGGGCCCGCAGCTTTTCCAGCGCCGTGGCCTTGGTTACCCCGTTTGCGGCGATGTCCAGCCAGGCGCTCCAGCCCACGGCGTAGGTGACGCCGTGCAGGCCCGCGGCCTCGATGGCGGCGGAGAAGTCCTCCATGCTGGCTTCGGCGCTGTTGACCACCACGCGGACGGCTTCGGCGTCGAGCAGGCGGGCAAAGTCAACTCCCTGGGCCTCGATGCCGAAGCTGGCGTCCTGAAAACGCGAAGTGGAGAGGAAGTTGCCGTTGGCGTCTTCCAGGGCAAAACGGGCACCGGGAACCTTGGCCCGGAGGGTGTTCAACGCTGCACGGGGGCTGAAGGTGACCCGTTCGGTGATCTCGTAGCCGCGCTCCAGGGACGGGTCCAGCCTGAGGGTGACCCCGCCGTTGGAGCAGACGGCAAAGCCGCGCTCCAGGCCGATCCTTTCCACGATGGGAAGCACCGCGCCCAGGGAGCGGCCCGTGGCCAAAATAACCTCGTTGCCCGCATCCACCACGGCCCGGGCGGCATTGCGGACGCCGCTGCTCATGTTGCCGTCGTGGTCCACCAGGGTGCCGTCGACATCCAGGGCCACCAGGTGGCGGTTGATTGCTGCTGCAGTTGCCGGGACTGCGATTTCCTGGTCATCGATGCCAGGGACGGCTGTATTTGCTGTCATTGTCATATCTCCAGTGAACCAGACGCCGCCTGCATAAGGCCAAGGCAGGAGCCCTTAAACCCATGAACGCCGGGTGAATACTCACAGCGAAGTGCACAGTGTGAGTATTAACCCGGCGTCCATCTTGGGCCGCGGGGACTACAGGACCGGGAACACTTCCATGCCGCCCAGGTACTTTTGCAACGCCACGGGGACATTGACGGAGCCGTCTGCATTCTGGTGGTGTTCCAGGATGGCGACGATCCAGCGCGTGGTGGCCAGCGTGCCGTTCAGGGTGGCCACGGCGCGGGTGCCGCCCTTGCCGCCGTCGTCCGCCGCCACACGCTCACGGATGTTCAGGCGGCGGGCCTGGTACGTGGTGCAGTTGGAGGTGGAGGTCAGCTCACGGTAGGCGTCCTGGGTGGGCACCCAGGCCTCACAGTCAAACTTGCGTGCGGCGGAGTTGCCGAGGTCGCCGGCGGCCGTGTCGATGACGCGGTACGGCAGTTCCACCTTGGCCAGCATTTCCTCTTCCCAGGCCAGCAGCCGCAGGTGTTCCTCTGCGGCCTTTTCCACCGTGGTGTAGACGAACATTTCCACCTTGTTGAACTGGTGGACCCGGATGATCCCGCGGGTGTCCTTGCCTGAGGCGCCAGCCTCCCGGCGGTAGCAGGAGGACCAGCCGGCGTAGCGCACCGGTTCGTCGACGTTGATGATCTCATCGGCGTGGTAGCCGGCCAGGGCCACCTCGGAAGTGCCCACCAGGTAAAGGTCGTCCTCGGCGAGGCGGTAGATTTCGGCGTCGTGCTTGACGTCGAAGCCTGTGCCGGCCATGGTTTCCGGGCGGACCAGGGTGGGGGTGATCATGGGGATGAAGCCGGCCTCGATGGCCTGGTCCATGGCCAGCTGCAGCAGCGCCATTTCCAGGCGCGCGCCAACACCCTTCAGGAAGTAGAAGCGCGAGCCGGAGACCTTGGCGCCGCGTTCCATGTCAATGGCGCCAATGAGCTCGCCAATTTCCAGGTGGTCGCGCGGGCTGAAGTCGGGGAATTCGCGCGGCGTGCCGACGGTCTTGACGGTGATGAAGTCGTCCTCGCCGCCTTCGGGCACGCCGTCCGAGACCAGGTTGGGCAGGGCCCGGACCAGGGCGTCCTGGGCCGCACCGGCGTCGTCGGCGGCTGTGGAGGCTGCCTTGACGGCGGCGGCCAGCTCTTTGACCTCGGCCAGGAGGGCCAGCTTTTCCTCGCCCTTGGCTGCGGCCACCTTCTTGCCGAAGGCCTTTTGCTCGGCACGCAGGGACTCAAAGCTGCTGATCGAGGACTTCCTGGCTGCATCCGCGGCGATGATTGAATCCACCACTGACGGCTCGGCCCCACGGGCGCGTTGGCTGGCGCGATATTTTTCGGGATTTTCGCTGAGGTCTCTGACATCGATCACGCCCT
Source organism: Arthrobacter sp. A2-55 (assembly GCF_025548615.1). Taxonomy (NCBI): domain Bacteria; kingdom Bacillati; phylum Actinomycetota; class Actinomycetes; order Micrococcales; family Micrococcaceae; genus Arthrobacter; species Arthrobacter sp. A2-55. The sequence continues at coordinate 36,285 of NZ_JAJLOZ010000023.1, forward strand.
AAGCCTATCGAATCAATCCAAGTCGAACGGCTAAGGTTAGAGAATCATGCCTACCGAAGCCCTCGTCGCCATCATCGTGCTCATCATCGTGCTTGCTGTGGGATTCAGCTGGCTGGGTGTGCGCAAGCTCGCCCAAAAGCACACGCGCAGCGCGGTGGCCGAATCCCCCCACAAAATCCACGCGGACGCGCAGAAGGTGGCGTTTATTTACAACCCCACCAAGATAGGTGCCGACGCAGCCAAGACCCTGCTGCTGCGCTCCACCAGCCTGGCGGGCTGGCCGGAGCCCATCTTCCTGGAGACAACGGCGGAGGACCCGGGGGTCGCCATGGCGGGCCAGGCGCTGGAGGCGAAGGCCGACGTCGTTATTGTGGGCGGCGGCGACGGCACAGTGCGCGCTGTGGGCCAGGCCCTGCGGCACACCGAAGTTCCCTTGGGCATCATCCCGCTGGGCACGGGCAACCTGCTGGCCCGCAACCTGGAACTGGACGTCAACGACATTGCCGGCAATGTCCAGGTGGCCCTGTTCGGACACCAAAGGCACATCGACGCCGGCCTCATGGAGCTGGAGAACGAAGTCACCGGGGCGGTGTCAAAGAAGTCGTTCATGGTGATTGCCGGGCTGGGCATGGACGCCGAAGTCATGAACGACACCAATTCCAAGCTGAAGGAGTCCGTGGGCTGGCTGGCCTACAGCGAGGCCGGCCTGCGCCACATGGCGGGCCGGCGCAAAAAGGTCAGCATTGCCCTGGACGACCAGCCGGCCCAGCAGCGCAAGGTCCGCTCGGTGCTGTTTGCCAACTGCGGGCTGCTGCCGGGAGGCATCGACTTTGTCCCCAATGCCCTGATCGACGACGGCGTGCTGGACGTGGTGGTCATCAGCCCGCGCAGCGCCCTCGGCTGGATGGCAATGGTCGGCAAGGTGGTCTTCCAGCACAATAACCGCCTGCCTGTCATTGACTTTTACCGCTCCCAGCAGCTGGTCATCCGGACCGTGATGCCCGTGGAGACACAGGTCGACGGCGACCCGTCGGGCACGGCCACCGTGGTCAAGGTCAGTGTTGAGCACAAGGCCGTGCTGGTGCGCGTGGCGGCCCCCAACACGCCCGCGTAGCACTTTCCGGCTGTTGCGGTTCGAACAGCCGCGGAGCTAGTCGGTTTCGGGGCGAAGCGACTGCTCCTTGATCAGGCGTTCTTCCTCGTCAAAGCGCAGCTCATTGGCGTCGTCGCCCTCGTCGCCCACCGAGGTGTCCCGGCCCTCGATAGTGCCCGGGTTGACAATGGTGCCTTCCTCGCTGCTGTCCTTGGTTCCTGGAGAAACCATTGTGAGCCACCCCTTCCCTGACATGGGTGGCAACGCAGTGGTTTCCACCCGACCCGCGCAAACTCCTTGCGCAGATATGCAAAGCATAGGCTTGCCCGGCACTTCCTGAAAGGGGGCGGCCCCTACCTGCCCAGCAGCGCCTTGACCCAGGCGTCGGCCTCCGCGAACGCCTGGTCCGCATTGTAGGGGTGGACCACCGGCGGCTGTTGGTCCGCCCGCGGATACGAACCCAGAAATGACAGGCCCGGGCTCACCCGGTGCAGGCCGCGGAGGGCGTCGGCCACGCGGGCATCCCCGATATGGCCGTCCACGTCCACGCTGAAGGAGTAGTGGCCCAGGAACTGGCCCGTGGGGCGTGACTCGATGCGGCTGAGGTTCACGCCGCGGCTGGCAAACTGCTCCAGGATCTCCATCAGGGCGCCGGGGCGGTCCTCCGGCAGCGGAATTGACAGCGTGGTCTTGTCTGCTCCCGTTGGTGCCGGGAGCAGGCCGGGCCGGCCCACCAGGACAAAGCGGGTCACTGCCCCGATGTTGTCCTCAATGCCAGACGCCAGCACGGCCAGCCCGGTCCGCTCCGCCACCAGGGACGCGCAAACGGCTGCCTGGTAGGCCGGGCGGTCCTCCAGCAGGCCGTACGCGGCGGCCGCCGTCGAATTGCTTGGCACGTGCACGGCGTCGGGCAGGTTCGCTTGGAACCAGTCGCGGGTCTGGGCCCACGCGTGCGGGTGCGTGCCCACATGCGTCACGTCAGCCAGGGACACGCCAGGCCGGGCCACCAGGACAAAGCTGACCGGCACCACTGCCTCGGCCAGGATCCGCAGTTCGTCCCCTCCGGAAATGGCATCCAGGGTGGCCGGAACGCCGCCTTCAATGGAGTTTTCAATGGGCAGCATGGCCGCCAGCGCCTCGCCGGCGCGTACCTTCGCCAGGGCGGCGGCAGTGTTGGTGGACGGGATGCGCGGCGCCGCGGCCGCGCCGGGAACCTGCAGCAGGGCCGACTCCGTAAACGTCCCCTCCGGGCCCAGGTAGGTGTAGGGCAGGGTGGATGGGCCGGGCGCGGAAGTCATGGGGTGCCTGTCAGGTGGAAGGGATGTGGTTTACAGGACGCGCGGGGTTTCGCCGTTGTCGGAGACCATGGGCTTGCCAGCCTCAAGCCAGGCACCCATGCCGCCCACCACGTTGAACGCCGTGTAGCCGTTCTGGGTCAACCAATTCGTGGCGCGGAAGGAACGTCCGCCGGTGCGGCAGATGACGTTCAGGTCCACGTCCGGGTCCAGGCTGTCCAGGCGCTCCGGGAGCTGCTCCAGGGGGATGTGGAGGGCGCCGTCAATGTGCCCGGCCTCCCACTCGTAGTCTTCACGGACATCCAATATCACGGCGCCGCCAGCCAATTCCTCCACCGTGACGTTCATGATGTCTGACATGGTCATTTCTCCTGCTTAAAAGGGGTGCAATCCTGTTAAGCGTATCGCCCGGCGGCCCGCCCCAATGTGACGTCCCACGTCATAAATGCAAAAATTGATCAAGTGAGCTTATACAAAAGCCCTGCCGCCGAGGCTGAGGCAACCCCCGACCACCGCGACACATCGTTCTTCGGACAGCCGAAAATGCTGCTCAACCTCTTCAGTGTTGAGCTGTGGGAACGGTTCTCCTTCTACGGCATGCAGGGCATCCTGGCCTATTACATGTACTACTCCGTCACCAAGGGCGGGCTCGGAATTGCCGAAGGCACCGCCCTGGGCATTGTGGGTGCCTACGGCGGCGGCGTGTACCTGTCCACGATCCTGGGAGCCTGGGTGGCGGACCGCCTGCTCGGCTCCGAAAAGGTGCTCTTCTACAGCGCCATCCTGATCATGGCCGGCCACCTTTCCCTGGCCCTGCTGCCCGGCGCGGCGGGCCTGGCCACCGGCCTGATCCTGATAGGCGTGGGCTCCGGCGGGCTCAAGGCAAACGCAACCTCGCTGGTGGGCACCCTGTACTCCTCGGGCGACGGCCGCCGTGACGCCGGCTTCTCCATCTTCTACATGGGCATCAACATTGGCGGCCTGGTGGGCCCACTTGTCACCGGGTGGCTGCAGGTCACGTGGGGCTTCCACCTCGGCTTCGCAGCCGCAGCCGTCGGCATGGCACTGGGCCTGCTCCAGTACGGCCTGACCCGCAAAAACCTGCCCGAATCGGCGCACCAGGTGCCAAACCCGCTGCCAGCCAAGGACTACCGCAAGGTGGGCGCCCTGGCGGGTGCCGCCGTCGTACTCATCATTGCAGCCGTGGCCCTGGGTCTGATCACCGCCGAAAACCTGAAGTGGGTCATTGTGGCGGTGGTGGTGCTGGCCGCGGTGGCGTACTTTGCCGTGATCCTGGCCAACAAAACCGTGACCGGCCCCGAGCGCAGCCGCGTGTATTCCTTCATCCCGCTGTTCATTGCCAGTGCCGTGTTTTGGTCGCTGTTCCAGCAGCAGTTCACGGTGGTGGCGCTGTACGCGGACAAGCGCCTGGACCGCACCGTGCTGGGCTGGGAGATGCCCGCCAGCTGGGTGGGCTCGATCAACCCGGTGTTCATCATTGTCTTTGCCGGCGTGTTTGCCGCGCTGTGGACCAAATGGGGCAACCGCCAGCCCGGCACGCCCGTGAAGTTCGCCGTGTCGCTCATGGTGATGGGCGCCGCCTACCTGGCGTTCATCCCGTTTGCGGGCATGGCCGCGGTGCCCATGCTGGCCATTGTCTTCATTCTGCTGCTCTTCACGGTGGCAGAACTGCTGCTCTCCCCCGTGGGCCTGTCGCTGGCCACCAAGCTGGCGCCCGCCGCGTTCCAGACGCAGATGGTGGCGCTGTTCTTCCTCTCCGTCTCGCTCGGCACGGCCATGTCCGGCGTGCTCGCCCAGTGGTACGACCCCTCCAACGAGTCCCCGTACTTCCTGGTGATCGGGCTCGTGGCCATTGGCTTCGGCGCGCTGCTGCTCCTCGCGGCGAAGCCCATCAAAAGGCTCATGGCCGGGGTGCTGTAGCGCTTCTTTAAGCACGACGGCGGCCCCCGGGTTTGGGGGCCGCCGTCGTGCTTTGCTGTGCTTGGGTTTGCCGGCTCAGAGGCCCGAAACCACCGAGGACCACTCGCTGCTGCTGGCGTTCGGATCGTAGCTCAGGGACGACGCCAGGAAGACCAGGAAGGCATAGATCCCCACGTAGATCACCAGCGCCAGGTAGTTGGTGATCAGGCCCGTGATGGAGAACGGCTTGCCTTGCGGGCTTTCCTTCTTCATGCCGATGTGGCCCAGCACGATGCCCACGATTTGCGGAACTATCAACCAGCCGGCAATGAAGAGCGACACCAGGCCGATGATCATGCTGGACAGGCTCAGCCCGCGCGGGCCGCTGGTGGCGTCAATGTAGCCGGGGCCGCCCTGGTAAAACGTGGGCGGGGCAAACTGAGGCTGCTGGAACTGCCCGGCGGGCCCGCCGTACGGGTTCTGGCCGTACTGCGGTTGCCCGTAGGGGTTCTGGCCGTAGGGCGGCTGGCCGTAGGGATTGTCCGACGGCGGCGTGTAGGGCACGTCCGACTGCGGCGGGCCGGGCGGGGCCGTATACCCGGGGGGCGTGTAGCCCGGAGGCGTTCCGGGATATTGCTGCGGCTGATCCGGCTGGTTGGACACGGGTGGCTCCTGCTGGGTGCGGCCCGGTGCGGGGCCAAGTGAATGGGGGAAACTTGGCTTCCATCGTAGTCCAGCATTTGGTCCGCCCCGGCATGCCTGGGCCCAAAAGGGTCCACACTGTGACAAATGCGTGCGAACGGCGGCACTGCTCTGTCATGCTGGGACCATGGCTAGCCGCGCGGGCACTGTTGCCCTTCCCCAGGACCTTGTTGACCTCACAGCGTTGATGGACGCCTACTATGACCTGTCCCCGGACCTCTCCGATCCGGCGCAGCGGGTGGCCTTCGGCACCTCAGGCCACCGCGGTTCCTCACTGAAAACATCCTTCAACGAAGGCCACATTGCTGCCATCACGCAGGCCATCATTGAATACCGCAACGGGCAGGGCTTCACCGGTCCCCTGTTCATGGGCAAAGACACCCACGCCCTGAGCGAGCCGGCGCAAAACACGGCCCTGGAGGTCCTGGCGGGCAACGGCGTCGAGGTTTTGATCGATGCACGCCACGGCTTCACCCCCACCCCTGCCGTGTCCCACGCCATCCTCACGTACAACTTGGGGCGCACGGAGGGAGTTGCTGATGGCATTGTGGTCACACCCTCCCACAACCCGCCCACCGACGGCGGCTTCAAGTACAACCCCCCGCACGGCGGCCCGGCTGATTCCGACGCCACCGGGTGGATCGCCAACCGTGCCAACGCCCTGCTCGAGGACGGGCTGCGCGGGGTGCGCCGCGTGCCGCTGGCCGACGCCCTGAACGCCTCCACCACGGGCAAGTTCGACTTCCTCTCCAGCTACGTCGACGACCTCCCCTCCGTCCTGGACCTGGACGCCGTCCGCGCAGCGGGCGTGCGCATCGGCGCCGACCCCATGGGCGGGGCATCCGTGGACTACTGGGGCGAGATCGGCGAGCGCCACCACCTTGACCTGACTGTGGTCAACCCCACCGTGGACCCGCAGTGGGCGTTCATGACCCTGGACTGGGATGAGAAGATCCGCATGGACTGCTCCTCCCCGTTTGCCATGGCATCCCTGATCAACAAGCTCTCCGCCGGGGCACCCTTCGACATTGCCACCGGGAACGACGCCGACGCCGACCGGCACGGCATTGTCACCCCCGACGCCGGACTGATGAACCCGAACCACTACCTGGCAGTGGCCATCCAGTACCTGTACACGCACCGCCCGCAGTGGCCTGCCGGGGCCGGTGTGGGCAAGACCTTGGTGTCCTCCTCCATCATTGACAGGGTGGCCGCCGATCTGGGCCGCAAGCTCGTGGAGGTTCCCGTGGGCTTCAAGTGGTTTGTCCCCGGCCTGCTCTCCGGCGAGGGCGTGTTTGGCGGCGAGGAATCCGCCGGCGCCTCCTTTGTCAAGAGGGACGGCTCAGTCTGGACCACGGACAAGGACGGGATCCTGCTGGCGCTGCTGGCCTCGGAAATCACGGCAGTCACCGGCAAGTCACCCTCGGCGCACTATGCCGCGCTGACTGACCGTTTTGGGGCGCCGGCCTACGCGCGGATCGACGCCGCAGCCACCCGGGAGCAGAAGGCCGCGCTGGGCAAGCTGTCCGCCGCCGACGTCAAGGCCACCACCCTGGCGGGCGAGGACATCACGGCGAAGCTGACGGAGGCGCCCGGCAACGGCGCGGCCATCGGCGGGCTGAAGGTCACCACCGACAGCGCCTGGTTCGCGGCACGCCCTTCCGGCACCGAGGACGTCTACAAGATCTACGCCGAATCGTTCAAGGGAGCCGAGCACCTGGCCCAGGTCCAGGCGGAGGCGAAGGCCCTGGTCGACGGCGTCATCTCCTAACGACAGGCACAAGCCGCCGCACACCCGTCAGTGATGGGCGCCGAGCTCGTGTTCGGCGTGCCCCACGGGCTCCAGTTGGAACGTGGAGTGCTCGATGCTGATTGAGAAGTGGCCTGCCACGCACGTCTGGAGCTGGTCCAGCATGGCGGGGGCGTGGCCGTCGTGGAAGCATTCTTCATCCACCACGACGTGCGCGGAAAGGATCGGCAGGCCGGTGGCGATCTGGCTGGCGTGCAGGTCATGGACGGCACGGACGTGGTCGATTTCCAAGATGTGGGCGCGGACTTTGTCCAGGTCCAGCCCGGCGGGGGTTGATTCGAGCAGCACGCCAACGGTTTCCAGCAGCAGTTTCACGGTGCGCGGGAGTATGAGCGCGCCGATCAGCATGGCCACGACGGCGTCGGCCTGCATCCAGCCCGTGGTGGAAATGACCACGGCCGCCACAATGACGGCCACCGAGCCGAGCGCGTCATTCATGACCTCCAGGAACGCGGCTCGCATGTTGAAGTTCTTGCTGCGCCCGCCCATCAGCACCAGCAGGGAAATGACGTTGCCGGCCAGGCCGATGGCTCCAAACCAGATCATCTCCCCGGAGGCAATGTCAGCGGGATGGAACAGCCGCTGCACGCCTTCCACCAAAACCACCAGGCCGACGGCGAGCAGCACCGCAGCCTGCGCGGTTGCGGCCAGCACCTCGGCGCGGGCAAAGCCCCAGGTGCGCCGGTTGGTCGAGGGCCGGGCCATGAGCCGGGCCGCGAGCAGCGCCATGGCCAGTCCGCTGGCATCGGTGAGGACGTGGGCGGAGTCAAAGAGCAGGGCCAGGGAGCCGGTCAGCAGCGCGCCGATGACCTGGAGGACAAAAACGGCCAGCGTTACGCCGAGGGCTGTCAGCAGGCGGCCCTGATGGGTCTCCCCCGGGGCGCTGCCACGCGAATGGCCGTGGGAATGATCGTGTCCTGACATGCCTCAATAGTACATCCATTGCTGAATCCATCAAAGGGTGTACCATATTGAGAATGAAGCCCATTAGCAATGCTGCGGTGCTGGCCCGGTTTGGCTACGCCATCTCAGACCCCACCCGGGCGCAAATCCTCATGGAGCTGGCGCAGTCACCCAGCTATCCGGCGTCGTTGGCGGACAAACTGGGGGTCTCGCGCCAAAGCATCTCCAACCACCTGTCCTGCCTGCGTGACTGCGGGCTCGCCGTGGCGGTGGCGGAGGGGCGCCGTTCACGCTACGAACTGGCCCACCCCGCCCTGTCCCACGCCCTCAACGACCTGCTCGGCGTGGTTTTGCAGGTTGAGCCCGGCCACCACGCGAATGGTGCAGGGGGACGCCCGGACTAGGGTGCAGCGCCTGCCGGCGGCTGGGGACCGCCCAGCACCAGCCGGCGGACGGGCTCGGGTAGCAGCGGCCGGCTGCACTTCAGGTTCAAGCCGTCGTCAACATGGAGCAGCTCGCCCGGTTCCAGCATCCGCCAGCCGGGATCGCCGTCCATGGGTTCCGTGGCCACCACCACCGACCGTTTCCCGGCCAAATCCTGGCTGTGGCCGTGAATGCGGGCGGAGTCGACCGCCAGCGGCCGGCCGTCCGCGTGCCCTCCCGGCTGGCGTTCCAGGACGTGGAGTTCGTGGGTTTCCGGATACCGCAGGGCCCACAGCTCCGTGGCCGTGGACATGACCAGGTTGAGGCTGTAAACCGGCAGGTTGCCGGCAATCCAGCCGACTGCCGCAGTGATTCCTGCCGCCACGTCGCCGCGGTTCCTTCTGGTTTCCAGCGTGACCAGGGCAAACATCCGCTCGCTGTCCGTTTGCCCGCGGACCAGGCCCGCGCCGCCCAAGCCGGCCAACCGCGCGTCGAGCTTGTCCAGCTCGCCAAAGGCGCCGTTGTGCGCAAAGATGCGCCCGTCCTGTTCGAACGGGTGGGTGTTGGCCTCCGTGTGGGCGCCCGTGGTGGCGTACCTGACGTGGGCCACGAACGTGGTGCTTTCCAGTTCACGGGCCGCGGTGGCAAATGCCGCGTCCTCGTAGGCGGCGATGGCCTGTTTTGAAATTGCCGGCTGGCCGCCCGCCGTGAAAATGCCGATGCCGGTGCCGTCGGGCTCGCGGCGGCTCTGTTCGGAGAGGCTGTCCGGGGCCTTGAGCAGCCAGAATGTCGCCTTGACCGGATCAGCTCCGGCATGCAGTCCAAAGAGCCTACACATATCGTGATCCTAGTCGCGAAGCGCGGAAATGGGTGGTTGGCGGCCCTCCCGACGCGGCCGGGGCGCCCATGCCGATATTCTTATCCGTGGCCGCACACAGTTGAAGCAGCGCACGGAAGAGGCACGCAATGAGTTTGTTGGGCACCAAATGGACCGTCCACGGGGATGGCAGGACCATCAAGCCAGGCCAGGTCGTTTCACCGGATGAGAGGCTGAGCTGGCCGCGGACCGTCGGGATCGGCCTCCAGCACGTGGTGGCCATGTTCGGCGCCACGTTCCTGGTGCCCCTGCTGACCCACATGCCCCCGGCCACCACCCTGTTCTTCTCCGGCATCGGCACCCTCTTCTTCCTGGTCCTCACCCGGGGCCGCGTCCCCAGCTACCTGGGCTCCAGTTTTGCCTTCATTGCCCCGATTCTGGCCTCGCAGCAGCAGTTTGGCGTGACCGGGGCGCTGGGCGGGGTTGTGGTGGCGGGCGTAACGCTGGCCGTGCTGGGCCTGGTGGTGCAGAAATTTGGCGCCACCTGGATCAACCGCCTCATGCCGGCGCCGGTCACCGGCACCATCGTGGCGTTGATCGGGCTGAACCTGGCACCGTCCGCGAAGTCCAACTTTGAAAAGGCGCCCGTCACGGCCATCACCACCTTGCTGGTCATCATCCTGGTCAGCGTGCTGTTCCGCGGAATCCTGGGCCGGCTGGCCATTTTGGTGGGCGTGGTGGCCGGCTACCTGGTGGCCGTGCTGCGCGGCGAGGTGGACTTCTCCAAGCTCCACGAGGCCGCGTGGATCGGCCTGCCGCACTTCCAGACGCCCGTGTTCCACTTTGCCGTCCTGGGCCTGTTCATCCCCGTGGTGCTGGTCCTGGTGGCCGAAAACATTGGCCATGTTAAGTCCGTGGCCCTGATGACGGGCGAGGACCTGGATCCCTATGCGGGCCGCGCCATCATAGCCGACGGCGTTGCCACCACCCTGGCCGGCCTGGGCGGCGGCTCCGGCACCACCACCTATGCCGAAAACATCGGCGTCATGGCGGCCACCAAGGTGTATTCCACGGCCGCTTACTACGTGGCCGGTGCGGCAGCCCTGCTGCTCAGCTTTTCCCCGAAGTTTGGCGAATTGATCGCCACGGTGCCGGTGGGCGTGCTGGGCGGTGCCGCCACGCTGCTGTACGGCATGATCGGCGTCCTGGGCGTGCGCATCTGGGTGCAGAACAAGGTGGACTTTTCCAACAACATCAACCTGACCACGGCCGCCGTCGCACTCATCATTGGCGTGGCCGACTTCACGTGGAATGCCGGCCAGCTCCAGTTTGCCGGCATTGCCCTCGGCACCGGGGCCGCCCTGGCCGTCTACCACTCCATGCACGCGCTGGCGAAGTGGCGCGGCACGGCGGGCGACCCCCTCGAGCCCGAGAAGGAACCCGCGCAACACTGACCCCCGCCCCGTTGACATTCGAGATAACCACCGCGGAGCTGCCCCGGGGAGGTGGTTATCTCCAACTTCGACGGGGGGCTAGATGCCGTTGAGGGCTTCCGAGGTGGCCCGCGCGGTGTAGCGGGCGGCGTCGGCCAGGGCGGCCTCCGGGGAGCCTGCCACGTCGGTGGCGCTGACAGCCGCCACGACGCCGTGGCCGGCCAGTTCTGCCTGCGTGACGCTGATGCGCCCGGCCACCACGACGACGGGCAGTCCCCTTGCGTGGGCGGCGTCCGCCACGCCGATGGGCGCCTTCCCGGACAGCGACTGCTCATCCATGGACCCCTCGCCGGTGATGACCAGGTCCGCGCCGTCAAGGGCGGCGTCCAGGCCCACCATTTCGGCAACCAGGTCAAAGCCGCGCTCAATCGAGGCATTGGCGTAGGCCACAAACAGGGACGGGAAGCCGCCGGCGGCGCCCGCGCCCTCAATGTTGATGTCCACCCCGGTGCTCTCCCGCACCAACGACGCCAGGTGGCGCAGGCCGGCGTCGAGCTTCTCCACGGCGTCCGCGTCCGCACCCTTTTGCGGGCCGAAAATGTGGGCGGCGCCGTTGTAGCCGTACAGCGGGTTGTCAACGTCCACGGCCATGCGGATCTTCGCCCCGGCCAGGCGGGGGTCCAGGCCGGAGGCATCGATCGCGGCCACGTCCAGGAGGGAGCCGCCGCCCAGCGGGACCAGGTTGCCATGAGCGTCCAGGAGCTTCAGGCCCAGCGCGCGCAGGGCCCCGGAGCCGGCGTCGGTCATGGCGGAGCCGCCCAGGCCGATGATGACCTCGGTGGCGCCGGCCTCCAGCGCGGCGGCGATGAGCTGGCCGGAACCGTAGGAGTGCGCCCGCAGCGCGTTTTCGACGGTGGGCTCGGAAAGCAGGTAGCCGCTGGCCTGGGCTGTCTCAATGACGGCCACGTGGGTTTCCGGGTGCACCGCCCAGGCGGCTCCGACGGGCTTGATGATTGGCCCCACCACGGCGTTGAGGCGCTCCTGGAAGCCCGCCGCGACGGCAGCCTCCAGGGTTCCCTCGCCGCCGTCGGCCACGGGCAGGGTGGTCACCACGGCGTCGGGGTAAACACGGAGAGCGCCTTCGCTCATGGCGGCGGCCGCTTCGACGCCGGTCAGGGTGCCCTTGAACTTGTCAGGTGCAATCAAAATTCGCATGGTCCCATCCTGCCAGCCCGGGGCGGATGTTACGCAGTCGCCGCCGGCGCCCCGGGGCCCGCCGGCCAGTAGCCGCGCCGTCGCATGACGGCGGCCAGCAGGTCCGCGCGGTCCGTCATGATCCCGTCCACGCCCAGGTCCAGGAGCTGGTCCATGTCCGCCGGCTCGTTGATGGTCCAGACGTGCATCTTCAGCCCCGCCCGGTGCGCGCGTCCCACCGAACGCCGCGTCACCAGGTCCACGCCCATGGCCCGGCGCGGGATTTGCAGCACATCCACGCCGGCCATCATGGCGCGCAGCAGGGGGATGGGCAGCCACGGGCTGAGCAGCGCGTAGGCCAGCAGCAGCTTTTGGCCCGGCGAGCTAGCCACCGGCCGGCTCAGCCGCGACAGCACGTCCTTGCGCCTCCGGCCGGAAAAAGACGCCACGCACACCCGCTCATGCAGGCCAAACTCCTCGATGAGGGCCGCCAGCGTTGCCGCGGACCCTGTGTCCTTGACGTCAATGTTGAAGCGCGCCGCGGGCAGCGCCTCAACAAATTCACGCAGGGTGGGGATGGGCTGCTCCCCGCCGATGCGTGCTTCGCGGACGACGGCGTACGGCAGCTCCGCGATCCGCCCGGCCCGGTCGGTGATCCGGTCAAGCGAGGTGTCGTGGAAGACCACCGTGACGCCGTCGGCCGTGGTGTTGATGTCGGTCTCGAGGTACTGGTAGCCCAGCTCGAGGGCCGCCCGGAACGCGGGGAGCGAGTTCTCCCAACCCTGCAGGCAGAAGCCGCGGTGCGCGATGGCGAGCGGGATGGGCGAATCCAGGTAGGGCTTCGTGACCCTGGCCGTCTTCACCGCCTAGGCCAGCCGCAGCGCGGCCAGGCGGGCCTCGATGACCTGGGCAACGCCGTCGTCCTCGAAGCGGGGGGCGGTCAGCGCGGCGGCGGCGAGCGCGTCAGGGTGCCCGCTGGCCATTGCGTAGCCGGCACCGGCCCAGCCCAGCATCTCGATGTCGTTGGGCATGTCCCCGAACGCCACCACGTCCGCCGCCGCGATCCCCTTCGAGGCGGCATATTCGGCGAGCGTGACGGCCTTGTTGACCCCGAGGGGGCCCATTTCCAGCAGGGCCAGCGTGGGGGCGGAATGCGTGACGGAGATGAGGCCGCCCACCTTGGGCCGGACCAGGTCCAGGAAGTCGTCGGCGTTGCCCGTGTGGAGGACGGCCAGCATTTTGATGATGCCGCCGCCGGCCATGGCGGGGGTCAGCTGCTCCGGTTCCAGGCCGGCCAGGGACGGCGGCTGCTCCGCGCCGAGGAAGCCGGGCTCCACATGGAATCCGTCCAGGCTTTCCAGGGCAAAGCGGGGCTCGGGCGCCAGGCCGGAGATGATGTCGCGGACGTGGCTGACTGTCTCCCAGGGCAGCAGGTGCGAGGCCACCACGGACTCGCTTTCCAGGCTGTAGGTGACGGCGCCGTTGGAGCAGATCACCGTTCCGGTGTGGCCCACCTGCTCCCGGATGGGGTCCAGCCAGCGCGGGGGCCGTCCGGTGACGAAAACGATGCCGATCCCTGCCTCCGCGGCGGCCTGGAAGGCCTCCAGGGTGCGGCTGCTGATCTTTCCGTCGTGTCCGAGGATGGTTCCGTCAATGTCACTGGCAATTAAGCGCATACCCTAGGCTATCCAACTTCGCCGGGCCTGTTTCCGCGCAGCCGCGTCATGCCACCTCGAAAATGCCGGTGATCCGGGCCCGGGCCAGCGTGTGGAAGTGCAGGTTGAAGCCGAGCACGGCCGGGGTGGCGTCGGCGCCGAGGTCCAGGGCCGGAACGTCCACGGCATGGACCACCACCATGTAGCGGTGCGGCCCGTCCCCGGCGGGGGGTGCCGAGCCCATGTAACCGGGGAACCCGCCGTCGTTCTTCAGGGTCAGCGAGCCGGCGGGCATGCTGCCGGAGCCGGCGCCTTCGGGCAGGGAGGTCACGGACGCCGGGATGTTTGCCACGGCCCAGTGCCAGAAGCCGCTGGCGGTGGGGGCGTCGGGGTCGTACATGGTCACGGCGAAGCTTTGGGTGGCGGCGGGGAAGCCGGACCAGGCCAGCTGCGGGGAGAGGTCCCTGCCGTCCGGGTGCCCTCCGGGGTTGACCTGCCTGACGGGCATGGCGCCGCCGTCGGCCAGGGACGTGCTGGCCAGCGTGAAGCCGGGGACGGGGGCGAGAAATGCGTAGGGATCGTAGTCAAACATGGTTCAGCCTTCCTGCAGTTCGGTGCGGTTGGGTGGGTTGGCGCCGGCGCGGGAGACCGTAATGGCGGCGGCCCGGGCGGCGTAGCGGATCAGTTCCTCGAGCTGTTCGGCGGTGATGGCGCGCAGGGTGGTGCGGCGCTGGGCACCGTCCAGTTCGCGGTCCACCAGGGCGGCCAGCAGGGCCGCCATGAAGGAGTCGCCGGCCCCCACGGTGTCCACCACCTTCACGGCCGGCACGGCGCACTCCGCCTCCCCGGCCGCGCACACCGCCCACGGGCCTTCCCCGCCCCGGGTGACAACCACGACGGCGGGGCCTTCCGCGCCGCCGTCGGCCAGCCACCTGCGGGCCGCCGCCAACGGGTCGGTGCCCGGATAGAGCCATTCGAGGTCTTCATCGGAGGCCTTGACCACATCCGCCAGGCGGACAAACTTTTCCGCCTGGGCGCGGGCAAAGGCCACGTCCTTGATGATGGTGGGGCGGCAGTTGGGGTCGTAGCTGATGGTGGCTGAGGGGTGGGCTGCCACCACGGCGTTGAACACCTGGTCCGCGCCGGGGGCCAGCATCGCGGCGATGGATCCGGTGTGCAGCAGGGTGGTGGCGGCCAGCATGAAGTTGGGCATGCCGTCCGGCCCGGACAGTGCGGCGGGCAGTTCCCAGTCCAGGGTGAACTCGTAGCTGGCGGCGCCGTTGCCGTCCAGCACGGCCCGGGCAATGGAGGTGGGCCGGCTGTCCGGGGTGACCGGAACCAGCACGTCGTTTTCCTTGAGGTGCGCCGCCACCAGGGCACCGTACGCGTCCTTGCCGAAGCGGCCCAGGAACTGGACGGGGTGGCCCAGCCGGGCCAGGCCAACGGCCACGTTCATGGGGCTGCCGCCCACATGCGGCACGGCTTCGCGCCCCGGGCGGACCACTTCATCAATCAACGTCTCACCAATTACCGTCAGCATGGCAACAGCCTACGGCCATCCGGCCCGACGCCACCCCCTGTTACCCGCGTTACTCGCGCCGAAGGGGTCCGGCGCTTAAGCTCGAGGATATGAGCAGCCATTGGGAACGCCTTGACGAATCACTGCGGCCGTCCGTCACGGCGTCCGTTGCGGCCTATGAGCGCGCCCTGCCGGAGCTGAAGCGGGTCACCTCGGAGATGGAATCCCTGGTCCGGGACGTCATGGAGGACGCCCAGGACAAGCCCCTGTTTGTCACCAGCCGGACCAAAACGGTGGAATCGTTCCGCGAAAAGGCGTCCCGCATGGTGGTGCCGGAGCCGGGCGCCGCCCCCGCCCTGCAGTTCCCGGACCCGCTGCGCAACCTCACGGACATGGTGGGCGTGCGCGTCATCACCACGCTCCCGGGCGAAAACGCGAACGTGGCGAACCTGATCAAGCGCCGCCGGAACATCTTTGACTGCCGCGGGGACAGGGAGAAGGACATCGGCTCCATCGAGTCCGGCACGTACGGCTACTCCAGCCGGCACCTGATCCTGCGCAGCATCCAAAACGCCGTGGTGCGCTCCTACCAGGGGGCGCTGGACCCTGAGGCCAAGGCCAGCGGCAGCTACTTCTTTGAGTGCCAGATCCGCACCATATTCGCCCATGCCTGGAGCGAGATTGAGCATGACATCCGCTTCAAGGCACAGGATCCGCGTGCCTGGAGCCCCTACTTTGACCGCCAGTTCACGGCCACGGCGGCCATGCTGGAGACCGTGGAGTCCGCGTTCTCCGAACTGCACGAGCGGTACGAGACCGTCACCAGCTATTGGGATGCCGAGGGCGAGGGAGGGGAGTCACTGACCCCGAACCGGATCAAGGCCGTGTGGCAGACCCTGCTGCCCCATGTGGACAGGAAGGCCGACGACGACTGGGGCTGGGCGGCCGAGCTGGTCCATGCGCACGGGCTCACGCAGACCATCGACCTGGCGGCGCTGCTGCAGCCTGACATCATCTCCCACGTCCGCAAGGCGCTGGACCACCGCTACTCCCCCGGCCCCGACCGGCTCCTGGACGACCTGCTGCTGTGGCAGTTTGGGCAGCGACACATTGACCTGACGGCCGAGGAAGCCTCCGCCGAGCAGACCCCGCGCCGGGACAGCCTGCAGCGCCGCCACCAGCAGATGCAGCGCTACCGCACGTCGATGGGGTTCTAGCCCACACCGATTGGGCTTGTCGGTTTTTGGAAGCGGACGTACGCAAAAATGCCGCCGTTTACGCAATTTGCACACCCAGCAGCTCCAGGATTCGGGCCACCTGCCGGGCGGCGTAGTCGAGCGGGTCATTCATTCCGAGGGCAAAGCCATAGAGGAGCGACGCACCTATCGATTGCATAAGCAGCTCCAGGTCCTCGTTCCCCAGGGTTTGGCCGGCCATCCGTTCCAGCCCGATGTTCAAGGCCTCGCCCAACAACGGCTGGTGGTTGCGGATGATCTCCTGCAGCTCGGGGTCGCGCCCGGCCTCGAGAATGGGATTGAGCCTGGTGGTGACCACGTCCGGGCCCAGCCTGGGGGCAAAATAGATGGCCATGAGCTGCGCTGCAACCCAGGCCAAGGTGGATCCACGGCCCGTGTTCGTCAGGGCAACGCATTTCCGGGCAATCCCCAGCGCGCTCTGGGCGCGCAGGTCCTCGGCTCCTGCCACGGCGGCCCGGTACAGCTCCTTCTTGGAGGGATAGTAGTAGTTCCCGGAGCCTGCGGCCAGCCCGGCAGCCTCGGCAACGCGACGGTGGGTCACGGCGGAGGGGCCCTCGTCAATGAGCAGACGCGCGGCGGCCGCCGCCATCAGCTCCTGCTTCGCCTGACTGCGATGCTGCTTGATTTTCTCCACCCCCCTGCCCGCGGTCCAGCCGGAATAATTTCGCCCGCCCCGGCGCTACATCAAAAGCCATACACCAGTATGGCTTTATGAATGGACCGTGCGGCCCACACCTAAGGGAAAGCGATTGCACCATGAGCATGGCAACCGAAGCTCTCAAGATCGACTGGGCGACCATGCCCACCTACAACACCATCATGTCACTGGCGGCCGGAGCGGGATTGCTGGCCGTGGTCATTTTTGCCCGCGACCTCTTCGGGCTGCGCCGCAACAAGGATGCGACACTCAGCACAGACGGCTGGTCCCTGGCATTTGGCGTGCTCGGCGTGATCCTCACTGCCACGGGCCTGCACATGACGCTGACCTGGCCGCTCGCCGCAGGGGGCTTCCCGTTCGACAACATCATTTTCGGTGAAACCAGCCTGGGCTTCGGCGTGCTCCTGCTCGGGGCGGCTTTGTACCTGTGGAAGCGCGGTGCGGCTCTGGCGTCCGCCGTGGACCCGGTGGCTTTTGCCGCCACTACGGCCCGCCCATTGTCCCTCTTCGTTGGCGGGCTGGGACTGAGCCTGTTCGCCATCGCGGCCGCCGGCATCACCTACCAATTGTTCGCCGCCCCCGCCCAGGAGCCGATTTCCGGGGCATTCGCCGCCTATCCCATGATTGAGGCGACCTTCATGTCCGGGCTCTTTGCCGTCGTCGGGGTCGGCGCGGTGCTCTTCCCCGTTGCAATTGCAAAACTCCGCACGGCGGGCACGGCAGCGGCCGGGCTGGTCAAGACCATCGGGGTGGCCTGGTTTCTGACCGGGCTGGCATTCCTGCTCTTTGGCGCCATGAACTATTTCACCCACATCGGCCTGATCGTCCACACCATGTAGTCCACAGCATGTGGCAGGCCCGGCCGGCGCCCTACCGTGCGCCGGCCATCGCGGCACCAATTTTAGGCTCGCGCGGTCCCTGGTGGACTTCGCCGAGGCGGCCGCGGACCTCACATCCAAATAGTGAGATGATTTGTTCAAGGGGCGGACAAGGCGGAAAATAAACAGGTGCCTCAGTCAACTAATACCGCCCCAAAGACCACCTCAACAGCCCGGCCGGACCGCACCGCGCTCATCGCCGTCACCATCTTTCCCCTGCTGGTCATTGCGGCCGGAATCCTCGGGTTCCTGCTCCCCGGCTCGTTCAAACCGTTGGCCCCGTCGGTGCCGTACCTGCTCGGCATCATCATGTTCTGCATGGGCCTGACGCTGACCCTGCCCGATTTTGCCGCCGTCGCCAAGCGGCCGTGGGCCGTGGCCCTGGGCCTCGCAGCGCACTACGTCATCATGCCGGGGGCCGGCTGGCTCATTGCCACGGGCCTTCACCTGAGCCCCGAACTGGCGGCCGGTGTGATCCTGGTGGGCTGTGCACCCAGCGGGACGTCCTCCAATGTGATGGCTTACCTGGCCAAGGGTGATGTGGCCCTCTCAGTGGCCGTTGCCACGATCTCCACCCTCGTGGCCCCCATCGTCATGCCTGCCCTGACGCTCTTCCTGGCGGGCTCATTCCTCCATGTGGACGCAGGCGCCATGATGCTCGACATTCTCAAGACAGTGCTGCTGCCCGTCGTGGCCGGGCTGCTGGCCCGGCTGTTCCTCAACCGGATGGTGGACTTTGTGCTGCCCGTACTGCCGTGGATTTCCGCCGTCGTCATTTCCCTGATCGTGGCCATTGTGGTGGCCGGCTCTGCCTCGAAGATCGTGGCAGCGGGCGGGATCGTCTTCCTGGCCGTTGTCCTGCACAACGGCTTCGGCCTGGGCCTTGGCTACCTGGCCGGCAAGGCGGGGCGGCTGGACGCCCGGGCGCGCCGCGCCCTGGCATTTGAGGTGGGCATGCAGAATTCCGGGCTGGCTGCGACGCTGGCAACGGCCCATTTCTCCCCGCTGGCCGCCCTGCCCTCGGCAGTGTTCTCCGTCTGGCACAACATCTCCGGCGCCGTGGTGGCTGCCTGGCTGGCGCGCAAGCCGCTGCCGGACAAGGTGGCTGCGTAGCAGTTTCGGGTGGTGGGGTGCCGTGTCCCTCCGGGGCATGGGGAGTCCTGCATGGGGAGGACACCCCATCGACGGGTGCG
>NZ_JAJLOZ010000024.1:0-54474 GCF_025548615.1 Arthrobacter sp. A2-55
TCTCCGCCGACTTTGCCAACCTTGAAGCCGAACTGGCCCGCATCGCCAATGCCGACGCCGCCCACGTCGACGTCATGGACAACCACTTTGTGCCCAACCTGACCATTGGCCTGCCCGTCGTGGAACGCCTTCAGGAGATCAGCCCGGTTCCGCTGGACGCGCACCTGATGATTGCCGACGTCGACCGGTGGGCGCCGCACTATGCCGACGCCGGACTGGCATCGGTCACCTTCCACGCGGAGGCGTCCAATGCCCCCATCAAACTGGCCCGGGAACTGCGGGCCAGGGGCGCCAAGGCCGGCATGGCACTGCGCCCGGCCACCCCCGTGGAGCCGTTCCTGGACATGCTCACCGAGCTGGACATGCTGTTGATCATGACGGTGGAGCCGGGATTTGGCGGGCAGTCATTCCTTGACGTCACGCTGCCCAAGATCCGCCGTGCCCGGGCCGCCATCGAGGGCTCCGGCGCCGCCGTCGCGATCCAGGTCGACGGCGGCATCACGGAGGAAACCATCACCCGTGCAGCCGAGGCCGGTGCCAACGTCTTCGTGGCCGGTTCGGCCGTGTACGGCAAAGATTCACCTGAGGCAGCCATCGAGTCGCTGCGGGCAAGGGCACAGCTGGCCTTCGGCCGAACGCCCGCCCGGGAATGAAGCCGCGCCCCGTGTGGTTGGCAAGGGGGTAGGGCAAACGGTGCCGTGAAAGGTGCCATAATGTAAGTGGACCGGCGCAAGCCGGTGCAAAGAATTATCAACGTGCTCCGGGGTCGGTGTAATTCCGAACCGGCGGTTATAGTCCGCGACCCGCGCTCAGCCGGCTGGAAACAGCAGGCAGTGCACGGTTGATCTGGTGAAATTCCGGAACCGACAGTTAAAGTCTGGATGGGAGAAGCACGAACAGTTTCGCTGCGGCCTCGGCCGGGGCGCTTCGGCACACAGGCCGGGCAGTCCCGCAGCTGCGCCGGAACTGAACGTTACCCCCGGAGCCATCGCGGTTCGAAAGGGTTAAGGTAACGATGGACTTTCTGCGATGGCTCTTTGACGCAAAGCTTGAATTCGCCGGTGGCGGATTCCTGCTGTGGCGCGAAGTCATAGGCAACATCTTTGGGCTGGCCAGCGCCCTCGGCGGCATGCGCCGGAAAATCTGGGCCTGGCCTGTCGGCATCGTCGGCAACGCCCTCCTCTTTACTGTCTTCATGGGCTCCGTGTTCGGCTCGCCCGTCTACGCCAACCTGCTCGGCCAGGCCGGCCGGCAGCTGATGTTCATTGCCGTCTCCATTTACGGCTGGTACCGCTGGAAGCAGTCCCGGGACGCATCCCGCGGCCACGGACAGGTGCCTGCCGCCGTCCTGCCGGCCTGGGCTGGGGGCAAGGCGCGGCTGGCCCTCGTCGTCGGCATGGTTGCCGGCACCGCCGCACTCACCCCGATCTTCCGTGCCATGGGCTCCTACGAGCCAGTATGGGCGGATGCCTGGATTTTCATGGGCTCACTCCTGGCCACGTACGGCATGGCCAAGGGCTGGGTGGAGTTTTGGCTCATTTGGGTGGCCGTGGACATTGTGGGGGTTCCCCTCCTCTTTAGCGCCGGGTATTACGCATCTGCGCTCATGTACATCTTCTACGGTGTCTTCACACTGGCCGGATTCTTTGTTTGGTGGCGCATCAGGCGCAAGGGCGACACCGCATCCACAACCACCACCGCAACTCCCCTGAATGAGGTCAAACTATGAACCGGGCCAACGCCAGCAGCGGGCACGACGACACCGTGGACGCCGAGTTCAACGTCTTCAGCGACGCTGAAATTGTTGCCATGGAAACAGCACTGGCCGCCGCCCGGCAGGGAGTGCGCGGCGCCAACCCCTTGGTGGGTGCCGTCATCATCGACGCGGACGGCACCGTCCTGGCCATCGGCCACCACCGCGGCGCCGGCACCCCCCATGCCGAGGCGGACGTCATCAACAGGCTGCTCGGCACGGGTGTCAAGCGGGACCTTTCCGCCGCCACCATTGTGGTGACCCTGGAGCCGTGCAACCACCAGGGGCGGACCGGCCCGTGCACCCAGGCCATCCTCGATGCCGGCCTGGGCAATGTGGTTTATGCCGTGGACGACCCCCACACGCCCGCAGCAGGTGGCGCCGACAAGCTGCGCATGGAAGGCATCAATGTGCGCTCCGGGCTCATGGCCCGCCAGGCGCAGGACATGAACAGGCAGTGGTTTGTTGCCGTCCGCGAGGGCCGGCCCTTTGTCACGGCGCGCCTGGCCCAAACGGTGGACAGCCGCATTGCGGCCGCAGACGGCAGCAGCCAGTGGATCACCTCCTCCCAGTCCCGGCAGGATTCACACACCCTGCGCGGCCGGGTGGATGCCATTGTGGTGGGCACCGGAACCATCCTGGCGGACAACCCGCGCCTGACAGCACGTGCCGCGGACGGCACCGAATCCCCCCATCAGCCGCTGCGCGTGGTCATGGGGATGCGCGAGGTGGACGCCGGCGCCGCCGCACGCCACCAGGGCGGGCCGGGTTTCGTGCAACTCCACACCCACGACCCTGCCGAGGTCCTGGCCGAACTGCACCGGCGCGGCGTGGGGCACCTCATGATTGAGGGCGGCTCCAAGATCAACGCCGCGTTCCTGGCGGCCGGGCTGGTGGATGAGCTGATCGTGTACCTGGCCCCCACGCTGCTGGGCACAGGCATGCCGGCGCTGAACGACCTTGGCATCACAACACTGGACCAGGCCCAGCAGTGGGAATGGGACGGCACCACCACCGGTCCCGTGGAACGCCTGGGCCCGGACCTGAAACTCACCCTCATGCCGGCAAAGGTGCCGGCGCCCGCCACGCCCGCAGAAGGACTGTAGAAATGTTTACTGGAATCATCGAAGGCCGCGGCACCGTGGTCAGCATGGACACCCACACGGAAACGGACAGCGCCACGCTGGTCCTGGACACCGCGACAATGGGCAACACCGTGGACGGGCTCGGCCTGGGAGGCTCCCTCGCCGTCAATGGGGTCTGCCTGACAGCCGTGCGCATCAACGGCACCATGGTGGAGGTGGACGTCATGGGTGAAACGCTCCTGCGCACCACCACCGGCGACCTGCGCCCCGGCAACACCGTCAACCTGGAACGCTGCGTGCCCGCCGGAGGCCGCCTGGACGGCCACGTGGTCCAGGGCCACGTGGACGGCGTGGGGTCACTGCTGGAGCGCGAAAACCAGGGGAACTGGGACCGTTTGCGCTTCTCCGTGCCCGCCGCACTGTCCCGCTACATCGCCGAAAAGGGTTCCATCGCCGTCGACGGCGTCTCCCTCACCGTCACGGCCGTCAGTCCGCCCGGCGAGGCGCAACAGTGGTTCGAGGTGGGGCTCATACCTGTCACGCTGGCCAACACCGGCCTGGGCGCCAAGGCCGCCGGCGGCACGGTCAACCTGGAAGTGGATGTCCTGGCCAAGTACGCCGAGCGGCTGCTCCAATTCGTGGTCCCTTCCGCCGCAGGCCCCATTGACGGCGGCACCGTCTCGGCAGGCGCCGGCACGCAGGGGGTGCAATCATGACCGCCCTGACGAATTCCGACACCCTGCTGGACCCCGTCCCCGCGGCCATCGCCGCCATTGCCCGCGGCGAGGCCGTGCTGGTGGTCGACGACGAAAACCGTGAAAACGAGGGCGACATCATCTTTGCGGCCCAGCACAGCACCCCGGCCCTCATGGGCTGGACCATCAGACACAGCTCCGGGGTGGTTTGCGTTCCCATGGACGATGCCCGCGCCGACGCCCTGGACCTCCCGCCCATGGTGGCGCACAACCAGGACGCCAAGGGCACGGCGTACACAGTCAGCTGCGACGCGGCCCACGGGGTCACCACGGGCATCAGCGCCACCGACCGTTCGCTGACCGCCACCATCCTCGCCAACCCGGCTTCCAGGCCCGACGCCGTCACCCGGCCCGGGCACATGTTCCCCCTTCGCGCCGTGGCCGGGGGAGTGCGGCAGCGGCCCGGGCACACGGAAGCCTCGGTCGAACTGTGCCGGCTGGCCGGCTGCGAGCCGGTGGCGTGCATTGCCGAGGTGGTGGATGACGCCGGCCAGATGGTCAGGCTCGAGGGCCTGCGCGAGTTTGCCGACGCCGGCCAGCTGGTGCTCATCTCCATTGCCGACCTCGTGGCACACCTGGAAGCAGGCCCGGCCCTCAACGCCGCTGCCGCCGGGGTGCACCATGAGTAACGCCGCCGAGCCCAGGGAAGAGGAGGCCCGCGTGGATGAGGACGCCAATGTTACGGGCGGACCGGTAGTGAAATTGCCCACACAATTTGGGCTGTTCCGGGCCCAGGCGTGGGTGGATTCGGACACCGGCGCCGAGCACCTCAGTGTAAGCGCCGACGGCACGGACGACAGCAGCAGTTCCCTGGTGCCGCTGGTCCGCCTGCACTCCGAGTGCCTCACCGGGGACGTCTTCGGCTCCTACCGCTGTGACTGCGGCGAACAGCTGGACTACGCCCTGGGCATGATCCACCGGCAGGGCGGCACCCTGGTCTACCTGCGCGGGCACGAAGGCCGCGGGATCGGGCTGGCCAACAAAATCCGTGCCTACAGCCTTCAGGAAGCAGGTGCCGACACCGTTGAGGCGAACGAGCAGCTGGGCCTGCCCGTGGACAACCGCGACTACGCGGACGCTGCCGGCATCCTGCAGGCGCTGGGCCTGTCCCGGATCCGCCTGCTGAGCAACAACCCGCTGAAGTCCCAGGACCTGGCCAGGCACGGCATCACCGTCACCGAAGTGGTCCCCACCGAAGTGCCTGCCCGCACCGAAAACCTGCGCTACCTTCAAACCAAGCGCGACCGCATGCACCACACCCTTGAAGTTCTCAACCCCACCCAACCGGAAGGACCCATCCAATGAGCGGCCACGGAGCACCCGTCATCGGCTTCAGCACTGAACAGCAGGGCCAGGCCTCAGGGCTGAAACTGGCCATCATTGCCGCCAGCTGGCACACCGAAATCATGGACGGGCTGCTGGCCGGCGCGCTACGCGGCGCGGCCGACGCCGGCATTGCCAGCCCCACCGTGGTCCGGGTTCCCGGCAGCTTTGAGCTGGCCGTCGCGGCTGCCCGGCTGGCTCCCCACTACGACGCCGTCGTCGCCCTCGGCGTGGTGATCCGCGGCGGCACCCCGCACTTTGAGTACGTGTGCCAGGCCGCCACGATGGGCCTCACCGAGGTCAGCCTCCGGTCCGGCAAGCCGGTCGGCTTCGGGGTGCTGACCTGCGACACTGAGCAGCAGGGCCTGGACCGCGCCGGGCTTCCCGGTTCCGTGGAGGACAAGGGCCACGAGGCGACCACGGCTGCCCTCGCCACCGCCCTGACCCTGGCAGGGCTCGGAGCCTGATGGCGGACACACAAGGTTGGCGGCTCCGTGAAGGGGCCGCCAAGCAAGTAAGGTGGAGACCGTGAAAACCTTCGAATCCCTTTTTGACGAGCTGAGCGAGAAAGCCGCAGCGCGGCCCGCCGGCTCCCGAACCGTCGCCGAGCTTGAATCCGGCATTCACGGCATCGGCAAGAAAGTGGTTGAGGAAGCCGCCGAGGTGTGGATGGCCGCCGAATATGAGTCGGATGAGGCCTGCGCCGAGGAGATTTCCCAGCTGTTTTACCACCTGCAGGTCATGATGATCGCCAAAGGCCTTTCCCTCCAGGACGTATACAAGCATCTCTAGCCACGTCCCGTGGCCGAAATCCTGAACCGGGTGCACCCTGTGCACCCGCCCCAGACTAAATGCTTGAATACGTTACTGAAAGATAAAAACCATGCTTAGAGTTGCCGTCCCCAACAAGGGCTCCCTGTCCGAAGCCGCCTCAGCCATGCTCGCCGAAGCCGGGTATCGCCAGCGCCGCGACAGCCGCGAACTGGTCATGGTGGACCCGGAGAACAATGTTGAGTTCTTCTTCCTGCGCCCCCGCGACATCGCCGTGTACGTCGGCGCCGGCACGCTCGACGTCGGCATCACCGGCCGCGACCTGCTCATGGACGCGCAGGTGGACGCCGATGAACTGCTGCCCCTGGGCTTTGCCGTGTCCACCTTCCGCTTTGCCGGCCCGGTGGGCCACTTCACCACGGCCGCGGAGCTCGAGGGCAAGCGCCTGGCCACCAGCTACGACGGACTGCTGCGCGAATACCTGGCCGAGCTGGGCATCAATGCCAAGGTGGTCCGCCTCGACGGCGCCGTGGAATCTTCCGTTCGCCTGGGCGTGGCTGACGCCATCGCCGACGTCGTCGAAACCGGCAGCACGCTCAAGGCAGCCGGCATGGAAATCTTCGGCGAGCCCATCCTGGCCTCGGAAGCGCTGCTCATCGGGCGCCGCGGCGTCACCCCGCCCGCCGGTGTCGAAGTCCTGATCCGCCGCCTGCACAGCGTCCTGGTGGCGCGGCAGTACGTATTGCTGGACTACGACGTGCCGAAGTCGCTCATGGAGAAGGCCACGGCGCTCACCCCCGGGCTGGAATCGCCCACCGTGTCCCCGCTGCGCGACTCCGACTGGGTTGCCGTGCGGTCCATGGTGTTTGCCAAGGACACCAACCGGGTCATGGATGAACTGTATGAACTTGGCGCCCGTGCCATCCTGGTCAGCAGCATCCACGCCTGCCGCATCTGATCCGCCGCACCAACAAGGGAGCCCGCCATGAGTGTTGCCATTCGAGTCATTCCCTGCCTGGACGTTGACGCCGGCCGCGTGGTCAAGGGCGTAAAGTTCCAAAACCTGCGCGACGCCGGCGACCCCGTCGAACTGGCCCAGCGCTACGACCGCGCCGGCGCGGACGAGCTGACCTTCCTTGACGTGACGGCATCCTCGGGCAACCGGGAGACCACGTTTGACGTGGTGTCACGCACCGCCGAGCAGGTGTTTATCCCGCTGACCGTGGGCGGGGGAGTCCGCGAAGTCTCCGACGTCGACCGGCTGCTGCGGTGCGGGGCAGACAAGGCGTCGATCAACACGGCCGCCATCGCCCGGCCCCAGGTCATCGACGAGATTACCCGCCGTTTCGGTTCCCAGGTCCTGGTGCTCAGCCTCGACGCGCGGCGCACCCGGGACGGGCACACGCCGTCGGGCTTCGAAGTGACCACCCACGGCGGCCGCAAGGGCACCGGCATCGACGCCATTGAATGGGCCAGGGAGGCAGCCGAAAGGGGTGTGGGGGAGATCCTGCTCAATTCGATCGATGCCGACGGCACCAAGGAAGGCTTTGACCTGGAGCTCATCCGCCTGGTCCGGGCCGCCGTCCATGTGCCGCTCATCGCCTCGGGAGGGGCCGGAAAGCCCGAACACTTCCCGCCGGCCGTTGCTGCCGGGGCGAACGCCGTCCTGGCGGCGTCGATCTTCCACTTTGGCCCCGACAACGCCATTGCCGACGTCAAGTCGGCCATCCGCGACGCCGGCTACGAGGTGCGCTAAGGCCCGACGACAGCCGTCTGAAGAAGGGCGACGGCGTCGGGCTGGCCCTCGAAGGTCACCAGGGCCTGGCCCGTGCGGCCGTTGGCGTGCATGAGCAGTTCGCCCGGCTCGCCCAGGATGGCCACCGAGACGGGGGCGCGCTTGGCGACGTGGCGCAGGCCTGCCGGGTTGACCAGGACAATGCCCAGGTCCACGCTGCGGTACAGGATGGCGGCGCGCTTGACGAGTTCGGCCCAGAGCGAGTCGGAATAGTCGGCGTCGAGGGCGCGGGGGGCCCAGCGGTCCGTAGCGCGGCGGATGTCCTCGGTGTGGACAAAAAATTCAATGAGGTTGGCGCTGTGGTCCACCGCGCGAAGTGACAGCGGCGAAAGCCTGGGCGGCCCGGCCCGGAACTTTTCCACCAGCTGGGCAAACGCCTCGGGTGTGGATGATTCAGCGGCCAGACGGGCCGTGGCCTTTTCGGAAACCTTGTTCCAGGGTTTGATGACCAGGCCCAGCCCCACTTTCGGGCTGTGCTCGCGCAGGTAAAGGTGTGCGGCCAGTTCCTGGGTGCGCCATCCTTCGCATAGTGTTTCCGCTCCGGGACCGGCGGCCAGCAGGGTCTCGGCGAGGACTTCACGGGATGGTTCTACAAATTGCATCACTTGTGAAATTAGCATGTATTGGCGCGCGTGGGCACCTTGAACCGCCGGAATGGACGCCGGAAGAATTGGCGATACCTGCCGGGGTGCCCCGCAATGGCCGGGCCGGGCGGTTTCTGGCACTAGAATTGGGGTGATGCCCCACCTCCCAGCACCCCAGTCCGTATCCGCCCAGGCGCCAGGCTCTTCGGCAGCGGGCCCAGCAGCCGCCCCTGCCGGCACCGCGCCCGAATCCCTGCCTGCAAACATCGAGGCATTGCTGAAGCGGGACGCGTCCGGGCTCGTGGCCGCCGTCATCCAGCAATTCGACACCCTTGAGGTGCTCATGCTCGGCTGGATGGACGCGGAGGCCCTGCGCCGGACCCTCACCGGCGGCAGGGTGACGTTCTGGTCCCGGTCGCGGCAGGAATACTGGCGCAAGGGCGACACCTCCGGGCACGCCCAGTTTGTGAAATCCGTGGCCATAGACTGCGACGGCGACGCCCTTCTGGTCACCGTCGACCAGGTCGGCGCCGCCTGCCACACGGGTACCCGCACCTGCTTCGAGGGCCGCGGACTTCCCGCCGTGACTGGCAGCCGCGACGCCTAGCTTCCACCCCTGCCTTCCTTCCGCCTGAGATGAAAGAATTTCCGAATCCATGCAAGATCTAGGTGTCATCAGCCCCACCCTTGACGAGTTTCGCGAGCTTGCCCGCAGCCGGAGGGTGATTCCGGTCCGCCTGAAGGTCCTGGCCGACGCCCAAACGCCCATTGGGCTCTACCGCACGCTGGCGGCCGGCGCACCGGGCACCTTCCTCATGGAGTCGGCCGCGGTGGGCGGCACCTGGTCGCGCTACTCGTTCATCGGCGTCCGCTCGCGCGCCACCTTGACCACGCACGACGGCGGCACCCACTGGCAGGGCGAGCCGCCCGTCGGCGTGCCGCTTGACGGCAATCCTGTCGCCGCCATGGAAGCCACGCTGAAGCTGCTGGCCACCGAGCGCTTTGACGGGCTGCCGCCGTTCACGTCCGGGCTGGTCGGGCTGGTCGGGTGGGAGTCCGTGCGGCACTGGGAAAAGCTGCCGGCGCCTCCGGTCGACGACCTCCACCTGCCCGAACTGGCCCTGAACCTTGTCTCCGACATGGCCGTCCACGATAACACCGAAGGCACGGTGCTGCTCATCGCCAATGCGATCAATGTGGACGGAACGGACCAGAACGTGGACGGCGCCTGGCGCGACGCCGTAGCGCGCGTCCACACCATGCTGGAGGCGCTGCGCACGCCCGTGGCCCAGCCCATGTCGGTGCTCCAGGAGCCAGAGGCCAGCTTTGCCGACTCCGTGCACGAACGCTGGGACCGCAACGAGTACCTGAAGGCCATCGACCGCGGCAAGGAAGCCATCGTGGACGGCGAGGTGTTCCAGGTGGTCATCTCGCGCCGCTTTGAAATGGAATGCAGCGCACCTGCCCTGGATGTCTACCGCGTGCTGCGCAACACCAACCCCAGCCCGTACATGTACCTGTTCAGCTTTGAGGATGCCAACGGCGGCGCCTATTCCGTGGTGGGTTCTTCGCCCGAGGCCCTGGTCACGGTCAGCGGCGACGAGGTCATCACCCACCCCATCGCCGGTTCCCGCCCGCGCGGAAAGACGGTGGAGGAAGACAAGTTCCTGGCCAAGGACCTGCTGGCCGACGCCAAGGAACGCTCCGAACACCTGATGCTGGTGGACCTTTCCCGCAACGACCTCTCCAAGGTCTGCGAGCCGGGCACCGTGGATGTCACCCAGTTCATGGAAGTTGAACGGTTCAGCCACATCATGCACCTGGTCTCCACGGTGGTGGGCACCCTCGCCTCCGGCAGGAGCGCCTACGACGTGCTGGCGGCCACATTCCCGGCCGGCACATTGTCCGGTGCGCCCAAACCCCGGGCCCTGCGACTTTTGGATGAACTGGAACCGCACCGGCGCGGCATTTACGGCGGCGTGGTGGGCTACCTGGACTTTGCCGGGGACATGGACATGGCCATTGCGATCCGTTCGGCGCTGCTGAAGGACGGCAGGGCCTACGTTCAGGCAGGCGGCGGAATCGTGGCCGACTCGGTCAATGAAACGGAGGCCCAGGAGACCGTCAACAAGGCGGCAGCACCCCTGCGCGCCGTCTATGCCGCGGCGTCCCTCAAGGCCCTGGACGATGCGCCGGTCCTTGCGGAAGGGAGCCTGGCATGAGCACCGGAAAGTCGTCCACGCCAGCCTGGCAGCGCAAGTCCCCGCTGATCCTCCTCGCCGTGCTGGCCGCCCTGGCAGTCTTCGGCACCACTACCCAGACCTGGATCCACGTCTCCTTCGGGCAGACCACGGTCCAGCAGTCCGACCTCAACATACCCGGCAGCAAGGCCGCCGTCGCCGTCTCGGCACTGGCCCTCGTGGCGCTGGCAGGTTCACTGGCGGCAACCATCGCCGGCAAGATCTCCCGGATCATCACCGGCGTCATTGTCCTGCTGGGCGCGGCCGGGATTGTCGCCGTCGTCACCGGCCTGCTCGCCGACCCTTCGGCGGCGGCCATGGCGGAAGTGGGCAAGACCACCGGCGTGGTGGGGGTGGCCAGCAACGCCACCACCACCTGGTTTCCCGTGGCCGCCGTCGTGGCAGCAGTGGTCCTGGCCGTTGCGGCCGTGCTGATCCTGTGGTTTGGCCGGAACTGGAACGTGCGCACCAAATACGACGCCGCGCCGGCCGGCTCCACTCCGGACGGCGGCGGCGCCCTGGACGGGGTGGACAGCTGGGACAGCCTCACCCGGGGCGAGGACCCCACGCTCTAACATCACAACTTGCCCCCCGGGGCGTGGGGGTTTCCGCTTCCACAGGCAACTAATGGCAGAATGTATTGCAGTATCCGCATCAAAGGGAGAATTACCATGAGCAACAAGTCGGCCACCTCCTCCGTGGCAGCGACAGTCCAGGAACCCATGGACCACAGCGTTGAGCTGGGCCACGGCAACAGCCCCGCCGCCTGGACCTGTGTGGCCATCATGCTGTTCGGCTGCATTGTCGGCTGCATCGCCTTCGTCATCGGCGAAAGTGCCACGATCGTCTTCTGGGCCGGCGTGGCCATCATGGTCATCGGCCTGGTCACGGGCATGGTCATGAAGAAGATCGGCTACGGCGTGGATGGAAGCAAGCTGAAGAACAACGGCCACTAGGCGTGAGCGTTCTGCAGGACATTGTCGCGGGCGTCAGGGAGGACCTTGACGCCCGCAGGCAGGCAGTCAGCCTGACCCAGCTTCAGGAGCGTGCCGCGCAGGCGGCGCCGCCGCTGGACGCCTTTGCTGCCCTGGGTGGAAACGATCCCGCCCGCCCGGACTTGCGGGTCATTGCCGAGGTCAAGCGGCGCAGCCCCTCCAAGGGCGAGCTGGCAGGCATTGCAGACCCCGCGGCCCTGGCCGCCCAATACCGCGACGGCGGCGCCTCCGTAATCAGCGTCCTCACCGAGGAACGCCGCTTTGGCGGTTCGCTGGCCGACCTGGATGCCGTGCGGGCGGCGGTCGACATCCCCGTGCTGCGCAAGGACTTCACCTGCGACCCGTACATGATCTGGGAGGCGCGCGCGCACGGCGCCGACGTAGTGCTTTTGATTGTCGCGGCGCTGACGGACGCTGAGCTGGCCGAATACCTGGCCCTGACCCACCAGCTGGGCATGAACGCCATCGTGGAAACGCACACTGCCGGTGAGGTTGCCCGGGCCGTTGCCGTGGGTGCCAGGATCATCGGCATCAATGTACGCAACCTGAAGACGCTCGATGTGGACCGGGGCGTCTTTGCCGCCCTGGCCCCTTCCATCCCCGAGGGGCCGGTGGTCATTGCTGAATCAGGTGTCCGGAACGCCGCCGACGTCCACCACTACGCCGAACACGGTGCGAACGCAATCCTGGTGGGCGAGGCCCTGGTCACGGACGCCACCCCGCTGGAGCGCATCACCGAATTCAAGGCCGCCGGCTCAGCCGCCATCGGCGCACGCTAGGCCGTGTTCCGTTCCACCGGCACGGAACTATCACTTTTTTCTTGCATGACCAACACAGGAACAGGACGGTGGAACTGATGGCCCATGTGCCCACAGCTTCGTCACCAGAGCCCGCAGGGGGCAATGACGAAGGCATGGCAGACGCCGCCACTGCCTTCCTGGCAGGAGGCCACGGACAGCCCGAACCGGACGCGGGACATTCCCTGCGCCATGCTCCGGGCCCCTACTTTGGCAGCTACGGCGGGCGGTGGATGCCCGAATCGCTGATTGCCGCCCTCGACGAGCTGGAAGACACCTTTGAAAAAGCCAAGGTGGACCCGGACTTCCTGGCCGAGGTGGCCGAGCTCAACAAGAACTACTCCGGCCGGCCCTCGCTGCTGACCGAGGCCAAGCGTTTCAGCCAGCACGCCGGCGGCGCACGGATCTTCCTCAAGCGTGAAGACCTGAACCACACCGGATCGCACAAGATCAACAACGTGCTGGGCCAGGCACTGCTGGCCAAGCGCATGGGCAAGACCCGCCTCATCGCCGAGACCGGCGCCGGCCAGCACGGCGTGGCCAGCGCCACGGCCGCAGCCCTGCTGGGCATGGAGTGCGTGGTGTACATGGGCGCCGAGGACTGCCGCCGGCAGGCCCTGAACGTGGCCCGGATGCAGCTGCTCGGCGCCACGGTGGTGCCCGTGACCAACGGCTCCCAGACGCTCAAGGACGCCATCAACGACGCCCTCCGGGACTGGGTGGCCAATGTGGACAACACACACTACCTGCTCGGCACCGCGGCCGGGGCCCACCCGTTCCCGGCCATGGTGCGCTTCTTCCACGAAGTGATCGGCGAGGAGGCCCGCTGCCAGATCCTGGACCAGCTCGGGCGCCTCCCCGACGCCATTTGCGCCTGCATTGGCGGCGGCTCCAACGCCATCGGCCTCTTCCACGGCTTCCTCGACGATGCCTCCGTGAAGATTTACGGCTTTGAGGCCGGCGGCGACGGCGTGGAGACAGGCCGCCACGCTGCGACCATCACGCTGGGCCGCCCCGGCGTCCTCCACGGCGCCCGTTCCTACCTGATGCAGGACGACGACGGCCAGACCGTCGAGTCCCATTCCATCTCGGCCGGGCTGGACTACCCCGGTGTCGGGCCGGAACACTCCTACCTGCACGACATCGGGCGGGTCAGCTACGAGCCCATCACCGACACCGAGGCAATGGATGCCTTCAAGCTCCTCAGCCAGACCGAGGGCATCATTCCGGCCATCGAGTCGGCACACGCACTGGCCGGCGCCATGAAGGTGGGGCAGCGGCTCACGGCCGGCCTCGCCACGCCGTCGGACATTGCCATCATCGTGAACCTGTCCGGCAGGGGGGACAAGGACGTGGAGACTGCGGCGGCCTGGTTCGGCATGTTGGATGAAAACGGCCAGGTCAAGGGCACCACGCTCTCCACCCGGGCCGCCAAGGACACCGCGCCAACCGCCAGCGCCGACGCCGCGGACCCGAATGCAGAGGATGCCAGCAATGAGTAATGCAACCCTGCCGCCCCGCCACGGCGGGCAACCGGCGGCCAGCAAGTCGGCGGCCGCCATCGACCGGGCCCAGGCGGCCGGCCGCAAGGCATTGATCGCGTACCTGCCTGCAGGCTACCCGGACAAGCAAACTGCCATTGACGCCGCGATTGCCGTGGCCCGCAACGGGGCCGACATTGTCGAAATAGGCATTCCCTACTCCGACCCGGTCATGGACGGCGCCGTCATCCAGGCCGCCACCACCGAGGCGCTGGCCAACGGCTTCCGCGTGGCCGATGTCTTTGACATCGTCGCGGCCGTGACAGCCGAGACCGACGCCGCCGTGCTGGTCATGACGTACTGGAACCCGGTGCTGCGCATGGGCGTGAACGAATTTTCCCGTCGCCTCGCCGAAGCTGGGGGAGCGGGGCTCATCACCCCCGACTTGATCCCCGACGAGGCCGCCGAATGGTTTGCCGCGTCGGACAAGTACGGGCTGGACCGTGTGTTCCTGGTGGCGCCATCCTCGACGCCGGAACGCGTGGCCATGACGGTGGAGGCCACGCGCGGGTTTGTCTACGCCGTGTCCATCATGGGTGTCACGGGTGCGCGCAGCACGGTGTCCAGTGCGGCCGAGGCCGTGGTGGCGGCCGCCCACCGTGCCGGTGCGGAACGCGTGTGCGTGGGCCTGGGTGTTTCCCGGCCCGAACATGTCCACGAGATTGCCGAGTATGCGGACGGGGTCATTGTGGGGACGGCGCTGGTCGCTGCCCTGCGCGACGGCGGCGTGCCCGCCGTCGGTGCCCTCGCCGCGGAACTGAGCACCGGCTTCGCCGTGGGCTCGTACGCTTCCCGCACGGGTGCGGGGGAGTAGGCGCCATGGCTGCAATTCCCACGCTTGCCACGGCAGCTGCAACACACCTCGGTGCCGCCATTCCCGCACCGGCCTGGTCCGGCTTTGACATCGGTCCGCTGCGCATCCACGCCTATGCCCTGTGCATCCTGCTGGGGATCGTGGCCGCCATCTGGCTCACCGACCGCCGGTGGAAGCGCCGCGGCGGGCCCGAAGGATCCATCTGGGACATCGCCATCTGGGCCATCCCCTTCGGCATCATTGGCGGGCGTCTCTATCACGTGTTCTCCTCCCCGGACGCGTACTTTGGACCGGGCTACAACGGACATGGCAACCTGGCCCTGATCCCGCAAATCTGGCTGGGCGGGCTGGGCATCTGGGGCGCCGTGGTCCTGGGCGTCATCGGTGCCTGGATTGGCTGCCGCCGCGCCGGCGTCAAGCTTTCAGCGTTCATTGACGCCTCAGCGCCGGGGATTCTGCTGGCCCAGGCCATCGGGCGCTGGGGCAACTACTTCAACCAGGAACTTTTCGGCGGGCCCACCACGCTCCCATGGGGACTTCACGTGGACCCACAGTTCGTGCCCGCGGGGTTCAGCCCCGACACCTTGTTCCACCCCACCTTCCTCTACGAATGTGTCTGGGACGTGTTGGGCGTGGTGGTGCTGCTGCTGGTGGACCGCAAGTTCCGCCTCCGCTCCGGCCGCCTGTTCCTGCTGTACGCCATGGTCTACACGGCCGGGCGCGTGTGGATTGAAATGCTCCGCATTGACGCTGCCGAACAGATCACGTTCTTCGGCATCACCACCCGCCTGAACGTGTGGACCAGCATCCTGGTGTTTGTGGCGGCGCTGGTGGTGTTCCTCATCATTACTTTCCTGCGGCGCGGGAAGCCGTTCACCTCCGTCTACCTGGCCGGCCGCGAACCCGCGGCCGACGATCCAGCCGAGAGCGGAGACGGAGGCGCCGGACCGGCTGCGGACGATGATTCCGCGGACGGTGAAAACGCTGCGAATGGTGGCGGCAAGCCGCGGACGATTGAGTCGGAGGTGGAGCTCGCCGGCACCGACAAGGCTCTTGCGGACGAGCCCAAGGACGGGCCCAAGACGGAACATGAAGTCGTGGGCAAGCCGGCCCCCGGCCGATTTGGCCTGGACGGTGCGTCGCCGGAGACATCCGCCAAGCCCGATTCCTAGGGACTCGGATTCAGACATGAAGCCGTGGGCGTGATGCCCGGGCGATCGAGTTGCGACACATAGGGCGGCCCCGCATTGCCGGGGCCGCCCTTTTTCGCGCCTGCGGGGCGATTCTCCGGGTCCGGTCCCGATCGCACGGCACCAGTTGCTGTGGGGGACCTGCCCATCCAGGTTCCCGGCCCCGCTCGGGCGGCGGCACGCCATCACCGGCAATCGGCGGTGCAGGTCCTGCGACCTTTCCCGGCCTGTGGCCGCAGGTGCTGCACCATCGAATGCTGCAGGGTGTCTGTGCCCACAGGAGCTGCACCGTCGATGTGGATGTTGAATGATGGCAGGGCACCGATGGTCCCTGCCACGGCACGGTTGACCGGACAACGCTGAAATTCGTGCCGGAAGATGCCATACATCAAATAATCTTACTGATCGTGCATATGATTTCATGATTCGAGATCGAAGTATTCTGTGGGTCAGGGTGGCTTATATAGTGGAAATCGCCGCGCAGACAGGCCCGCAACCACCGTTGGGGGATGTTGTGCATTTGCACTACAGGAATACAGCCCGTGTGTATTTGCCACCAGTGCCGCCGGGCCGGGCATGCAACCCGCCGGAGCACAACCGGCATGCACCAACCAATACAGTTGCGCGGGAGATTGCCACCCGCAGACCGAGGGCCACCGCCGTCCCCATCCACCGTTCGACCAGGGGAAGGACTTCACCGTCATGACTCAGACTTCACCGCTCGCCCAGTCACCCTTCACGCGCTTTGCGCAGCTGCCCGCGCAGCAGGGGCTGTACCGGCCCGAGTCCGAAAAAGACGCCTGCGGCCTGGCCATTGTCGCCACTTTGCGCGGAGAGCCCCGGCGCGACATTGTGCAAAGCGCCCTCGTGGCACTGCGCAACCTGGAACACCGCGGCGCAGTGGGCGCGGACGAAGGCACCGGCGACGGCGCCGGCATCCTCACCCAGGTCCCGGATGCGTTCTTCCGTGCAGTGGTGGACTTTCCACTGCCTGCCGCTGGCGGCTACGCCGTCGGAACGGCCTTCCTCCCTACCGAGCCCAAGGAATTGGCAGCGACGCGTGCCGGGCTGGAAGCACTGGCCGAACGTGAAGGTCTGGATGTCCTGGGCTGGCGCGAGGTGCCCATCGTGGCGGACCTGGTGGGGGCCAGCGCCCGGGCCTGCATGCCGCACTTCAGCCAGCTCTTTCTGGCGATCCGGCCCGGCAGCGAGGACGCGTCGAGAAAAGAAGTGAATGCGCTGGACGCAAAGGCCTTCCGCCTTCGCAAGCGCGCGCAGCACAAGTTCGGCGTGTACTTCCCCTCTCTGTCCTCCAAGACCCTTGTCTACAAGGGCATGCTGACCACCGCCCAGCTTGAACCGTTCTACCCCGACCTTTCGGATGCGCGCTTTGCCACCAAGCTGGCAGTGGTGCACTCGCGCTTTTCCACCAACACCTTCCCGTCATGGCCCCTGGCCCAGCCGTTCCGCACCATCGCCCACAACGGGGAAATCAACACCGTCAAGGGCAACCGCAACTGGATGCGGGCCCGCCAATCCACCATGTCCCACTCCCTGCTGGGCGACGCCCCCGAGGAACTGTTCCCCATCTGCACGCCGGGTGCCTCCGACTCGGCATCCTTTGACGAAGTCGCGGAACTGCTGTGGCTGTCCGGCCGCCCCATCACCGAAGCCGTCATGATGATGATCCCGGAGGCGTGGGAAAACCACACCACCATGGACCCGGACCGCAGGGCCTTTTACGAATACCACTCCCTGATGATGGAGCCGTGGGACGGCCCGGCGGCCGTGTCCTTCACCGACGGCACCCTGGTCGGTGCCACCCTGGACCGCAACGGCCTGCGCCCCTGCCGCTACTGGGTGACAGCGGACGGGCTGGTGGTCTTTGCCTCCGAAGTGGGCGTGCTGGACATCCCAGCCGAAAAGATCGTGGAAAAAGGCCGGGTGGCGCCTGGAAAGATGTTTGTTGTCGACACCGAGGCCGGCCGCCTGGTCCGCGACGACGAGGTCAAGGCGCAGGCCGCCGCCAGCAGGCCCTGGGCCGACTGGGCCCGTGAAAACACCATCCGCCTCGCGGACCTGCCCGAGCGCGAGCACGTGGTCCACACCAGCGCCTCCGTCATCCACCGCCAGCGCACCTTCGGCTACACCACCGAGGAACTGAAAATCCTGCTCGGCCCCATGGCCCGCACCGGCGGCGAGCCCCTGGGCGCCATGGGCACCGACACGCCCGTCGCCGTGCTCTCCAAGCGCCCCCGCCTGCTCTTTGACTACTTTGTCCAGTCCTTTGCCCAGGTGACCAACCCGCCGCTGGACGCCATCCGCGAAGAACTGGTCACCTCGCTGAACACCGCCATCGGCCCGCAGGGCAACCTGCTTTCCCGCGCCAAGGTGGCCATGCCGCAGGTGGCCCTGACCTTCCCCGTCATTAACAATGACGAGCTCGCCAAGATCGCCAACATCGAAACCCCCCTGGCAGCCGACGGCACCGGCGGGGAGCGCATCGCCATGAAGGTGCGCGGCCTGTACAAGTTCGACGGCGGCGAGGCGGCCCTGCGGTCCCGGCTCACCGAAATCTGTGAGCAGGTTTCGGGGGCCATCAACCGGGGCGTGCAATATGTGGTGCTGTCGGACCGCGACTCCTCCGCCTCCTGGGCCCCGATCCCGTCCCTGCTGCTGCTCAGTGCCGTCCACCACCACCTGCTGCGCAGTGCCAACCGCACCAAGATCTCCCTGGTGGTGGAAGCCGGAGACGTCCGCGAGGTCCACCACGTTGCCGTCCTGATCGGCTTCGGCGCCGCGGCCGTCAACCCCTACCTTGCCATGGAATCCGTGGAGGAGCTGGTCCGCAGCGGCGACGTCGTGGGAGTCACCCCCGAACAATCCGTGCACAACCTCATCAAGGGCCTGGGCAAGGGCGTCCTGAAGATCATGTCCAAGATGGGCATCTCCACCGTGGCCTCGTACTGCGGCGCCCAGACCTTCGAAGCGCTGGGACTGTCCCAGGAACTGGTCAACGACTACTTCACGGGCACCGTCTCCCAACTGGGAGGCGTGGGCCTGGACGTCATTGCCGCCGAGGTCACGGCCCGCCACACCCTGGCCTACCCCGTCGACGGCGTGGACGTACCCCACCGCCCGCTGCTGGGCGGCGGCGAATACCAGTGGCGCCGCGACGGCGAACCGCACCTGTTCAACCCGGACACCGTGTTCCGACTGCAGCATGCCACCCGGGAACGCCGCTACGACATCTTCAAGAAATACACGCAGGGCATCGACGAGCAGGCCGGCAAGCTCATGACCTTCCGCGGGCTGCTGAAGTTCCGCGACGGCCAGCGGCCACCGGTGCCGCTGGAGGAAGTGGAAGCAGTCAGCAGCATCGTCAAGCGCTTTTCCACCGGCGCCATGAGCTACGGCTCCATTTCCCAGGAAGCCCACGAGAACCTGGCCATTGCCATGAACCGGCTGGGCGCCAAGTCCAACACGGGCGAGGGCGGGGAGGACGTGGCCCGGCTGCTGGACCCGGAGCGCTGCTCCGCCATCAAGCAGGTGGCCTCCGGCCGCTTCGGCGTCACCAGCCTCTACCTGGCCAGCGCACAGGACATCCAGATCAAGATGGCCCAGGG
The DNA here is from genome assembly GCF_025548615.1 of Arthrobacter sp. A2-55. NCBI lineage: Bacteria > Bacillati > Actinomycetota > Actinomycetes > Micrococcales > Micrococcaceae > Arthrobacter > Arthrobacter sp. A2-55. The sequence goes on from NZ_JAJLOZ010000024.1 coordinate 19,270, forward strand.
CGCCAAGCCCGGCGAGGGCGGGCAGCTCATGGCCAAAAAGGTCTACCCCTGGATCGCGGCCACCCGCCATTCGACGCCCGGCGTCGGGCTGATTTCCCCGCCGCCGCACCATGACATCTACTCCATCGAGGACCTGGCCCAGCTGATCTACGACTGCAAGCGCGCCAACCCGGCCGCCCGGGTCCACGTCAAGCTCGTCTCCGAGATGGGGATCGGCACGGTCGCGAGCGGCGTGACCAAGGCCAAGGCCGACGTCGTGCTCGTTTCCGGGCACGACGGCGGCACCGGCGCCAGCCCGCTGAACTCGCTCAAGCATGCCGGCATGCCGTGGGAACTGGGCCTCGCCGAGACCCAGCAGACGCTGCGCCTGAACGGGCTCCGCGACCGCGTGGTGGTGCAGGTCGACGGCCAGCTCAAGACCGGGCGCGACGTAGTGGTGGCTGCCCTGCTGGGTGCCGAGGAGTACGGCTTTGCCACGGCCCCGCTGGTGGTTTCCGGCTGCGTCATGATGCGGGTGTGCCACCTCGACACCTGCCCCGTTGGCGTGGCCACGCAAAACCCGGAGCTGCGCCAGCGCTTCAGCGGCAAGCCCGAGTTTGTGGTCAACTTCTTTGAGTTCCTGGCCGAAGAGGTCAGGGAAATCCTGGCCGGGCTCGGCTTCCGCACCTTGGAGGAGGCCATCGGCCACGCGGACCTGCTGGACACGCGGGAAGCCGTGGACCACTGGAAAACGGCGGGCCTGGACCTTTCGCCCATCATGTCCGACGCCGGAGTGCCGGCAGGGACGCCGGTGCGCAACCTCACCGCGCAAAACCATGAGCTGGACAAGCACTTCGACCAGCAGCTGCTCACCATGGCGGCCGAGGCACTCAGCGACCGCACGCCCGTCAAGATCAGCGTGCCGGTGGTCAACACCGACCGTTCCGTGGGCACGCTGCTGGGCTACCACGTCACGAAGGCGTTTGGCGTGAACGTGCTGGGGCCGGACACCATTGACGTCACCCTGACCGGCCAGGCCGGCCAGTCCCTGGGCGCGTTCATGCCGGCCGGCATCACACTGCGCCTCTTCGGAGACGCCAACGACTACGTGGGCAAGGGCCTTTCCGGCGGGCGCATCACCGCCCAGCCGGACCGCGCCAGCTCCCTTGTGGCAGCCGACAACGTGATTGCCGGAAATGTGATCGGCTACGGGGCCACCAGCGGGGAAATGTTCCTCCGCGGCCAGGTGGGCGAACGCTTCCTGGTCAGGAATTCCGGGGCCACCGCGGTGGTGGAAGGCATCGGCGACCACGGCTGCGAGTACATGACCGGCGGCCAGGCCCTGGTCATCGGGCCCACGGGACGCAACTTTGGCGCCGGCATGTCCGGCGGCACGGCCTATGTGCTGGACCTGGCCCGCAGCAACGTCAACACCACGGCCCTGGACTCGGGGGAGCTGTCGCTCATCCCGCTCGACGCCGAGGATGCGGACATTGTCCACGCGCTTTTGGCCCGGCATGTCGAGGAGACGGGCTCGGAGGTGGCCGCCACGCTGCTGGCCGACTTCCCGGGCACGGTTGGGCGGCTGACAAAGATCCTTCCGCGTGACTATGCAGCAGTTTTGGAAACCCGCTTGGCAGCAGCCGAGCTGGGCGAGGACCCCGACGGCGACGCCGTCTGGCACAAAATCTTGGAGGTAACCGGTGGCTGATCCCCGCGGTTTTTTGAAGAACCGGGAACGCATCACCCAGGCCAGGCGTCCCGTGCCGGTCCGCATCATGGACTGGAAGGAAGTGTACGAGAACCAGGACCACGAGGTGCTCAAGGGACAGGCCGGGCGGTGCATGGACTGCGGCGTGCCGTTCTGCCACCAGGGCTGCCCTTTGGGAAACCTGATCCCGGAGTGGAACGACCTCACCTGGCGGGACAAGGGCGAGGAGGCAATAGAACGGCTGCATTCCACCAACAACTTCCCGGAATTCACCGGACGGCTGTGCCCGGCCCCGTGCGAGACTGCGTGCGTGCTGGGGATCAACCAGCCGTCTGTCACCATCAAGCAGGTGGAGGTCTCCATCATTGACGAGGCCTTCGCCCAGGACTGGGTGCACCCGCTCCCTCCGGCCAGGCTCACCGGCAAGACTGTCGCCGTCGTCGGTTCCGGCCCGGCCGGCATGGCCGCCGCCCAGCAGCTGACCCGCACCGGCCATACGGTGGCCGTGTACGAACGCGACGACAGGATCGGCGGGCTGCTGCGCTACGGCATCCCCGATTTCAAGCTGGAAAAGGACAAGCTCGACAGGCGCCTGGAACAGATGAAGGCGGAGGGCACCCGCTTCCGCACCGGGGTGGAAGTGGGCAAGGACATTGGCTGGGACGAGCTGCGCCGCCGGTACGACGCTGTCGTGGTGTGCACGGGTGCCACTGTTCCGCGGGACCTGCCCATCCCCGGCCGCCAGCTGGGCGGCGTGCACTTTGCCATGGAGTACCTGGTGCAGTCCAACAAGGTGGTGGCCGGTGACACGGTGGCCGGCCAGATTGACGCCCGCGGCAAGCACGTGGTGATACTTGGCGGCGGCGACACCGGGGCGGACTGCCTCGGCACCGCCCACCGCCAGCAGGCTGCGTCCGTGACCACGCTCGCGATAGGCAAGCAGCCCCCCGTGGAACGCACCTCCGCCCAGCCGTGGCCCATGTTCCCGAACCTGTTCGAGGTGGCCAGTGCGCACGAAGAAGGCGGGGACCGCACCTACCTTGCCTCCACCGTGGAATTCCTCGGCGAGAACGGCCGGCTCACCGGGCTCAAGATTGCCGAAACCGAGTACGTGGACGGCCGCCGTGTGCCCAGGGCCGGCACGGAACGAATCATCCCTGCGGACCTGGTGTTCCTCTCGCTTGGTTTCACCGGCCCCGAAACGGCAGAGCTCACGCACCAGCTGCCGGTGGCGCTCAGCGCCCGGTCGACGGTGGAACGCGACGGCTACTACATGACCGCCAAGCCGGGCGTTTTCGCCGCCGGGGACGCCGGACGCGGGCAGTCACTCATCGTCTGGGCCATCGCCGAGGGCCGTGCCTGCGCGGCTGCGGTGGACAAATTCCTCATGGGCGAGACATTTCTGCCCGCCCCCGTCTCACCCAGTGACTCCGCTATCAGTGTCTAGGGCCGACCCGCTAGGCTGGACGCAGGACACTAGATTTCCACTGTCAAACACACCACTTAGGTAGGTAAATTGAGACGCGCAAAAATTGTGGCGACTTTTGGGCCGGCAATCGCCAGCTTTGAGAACACACTTGCGGTACTGGATGCAGGGGTCAACGTGGCCCGCATGAACATGAGCCACGGCGACTACTCCGTGCACCAAATCACTTACGACAACGTCCGCAAGGCTTCCGAGCAGCTGGGCAAGACCGTGGCCATCATGGCCGACCTCCAGGGCCCCAAGATCCGCCTGGGCCGCTTCGAAAACGGCACCGGTTACGATCTGGCCGTGGGCGATGTCTTCACCATCACCACCGAGGACGTGCCCGGCACGAAGGACATCTGCTCCACCACGCTCAAGTCCCTGACGGAAGACGTCAAGCCCGGCGACATCCTGCTGATCGATGACGGCAAGGTCTCCGTCCGCGCCACTGCCGTTGACGCCGTCAAGGTGGTCACCGAGGTGACGGTGCCCGGCAAGGTTTCCAACAACAAGGGCATCAACCTTCCCGGCGTTGCCGTGAACGTCCCCGCCCTGAGCGAAAAGGATGAGGCGGACCTCCGCTGGGCCCTGGCCTGCGGCGTGGACCTGGTGGCCCTCTCCTTCGTGCGCGACGCTGCCGACATCACGCGCGTGCACGAGATCATGGACGAGGAAGGCCGCCGAGTCCCGGTCATCGCCAAGATCGAGAAGCCACAGGCCGTTGACAACCTTGAGGCCATTGTTGATGCGTTTGACGCCATCATGGTGGCCCGCGGAGACCTGGGCGTGGAACTTCCCCTTGAGGACGTCCCGCTGGTGCAGAAGCGGTGCGTGGAAATGGCCCGCCGCTGGGCCAAGCCCGTCATTGTGGCCACCCAGGTGCTTGAATCCATGATCGAGAACCCGCGCCCCACGCGTGCCGAGGCCTCCGACTGCGCCAACGCCGTCCTGGACGGTGCGGACGCCGTCATGCTGTCTGGCGAAACCAGCGTTGGCGCGTTCCCGATCGAAACGGTCAAGGTCATGGCCCGCATCATTGAGGCGGCCGAAAAGGACGGGCTCAAGCGCATCCCGCCGCTGGGCACCAACCCGAAGACCCGCGGCGGCGTCATCACGGCCGCTGCCGTGCAGATCGCCACGCAGCTTGACGCGAAGTACATTGCCACGTTCACGCAGTCCGGCGACTCCGCGCGCCGCCTGTCCCGCCTGCGCCCGGCACACCCGATCTTCGGGTTCACGCCCGTGGAGCAGGTCCGCAACCAGCTGGCGCTGACCTGGGGCGTGGAGCCCGTGCTGGTGCCCACCGTGCCCCACACCGACGCCATGACGGCCCAGGTTGACCGCAAGCTGCTGGAAAAGGGACTGGTGGAGGACGGCGACCTCGTCGTCATCGCCGCCGGTTCCCCTCCCGGACAGTCCGGTACCACCAACCTCGTCAAGGTCCACCGTGTCGGGGACGTCGCCGACCTGGGCCTGGCCGAGTCCGGCGCCAACAACAACCGGGAAAAGGTTGGCCCCTGGCCCACCAAGTAGGCTGAGCCAACCATCCCCAAAGCACGACGGCGGCACCCATGGCGGGTGCCGCCGTCGTGCTTTAACCGGTGGCCGAGCAGCTCCCGGTGGTCGAGCAGCGAGCCCTGCGAGCGCGTCGAGACCCCGTCCGGCGGCCGAAGTTATCCACAGGCACCCCAAAATTCCGGACTTTGGCGTGCCCTGGTGGGCTACTGTTTCCACCATCCCCGGAAGCGGAGTGCCGGGGATCCTTAGTGGAAACTCAGGCCGGGGGCGATGGACATGCGGGTCGGAAAATTGATCGTGGGAGCGTGCCTGGCTTGTGCCGGGTTGCTGGCAGCGCTGGCGCCGGCGGCCGTTGCCGTCCCGGGTGAACAGGGGGCCGCGGTGGAGGTGGTGGAGCCGGGCCCGGCCCCCGTGGCCTTGAAGGCGGGGCCCGGCGGGAAGAGCTTTTGGGAGCTGACGGTGAAGGGCGGGGGAGCCTACATCGCTTCCTGGGAGCGCTCAACAGGGGTGTGGTCAACACCTGAGGAAGCCGGGGCAGCGTTGACTGGGATGTACGACTGCCGGAACAAGGCGGTCATGAAGTTCGTCGACCAATTCCCCACCTACCAGGCGTTCAACGCATCCCCGGGAGTCAAGGATGAGGCGGGCAAGATGTCGTTCGTGGATCCCGCCACGGTCAAGGCGATGGAGAAGTGCTTGACGGATTCGTCCATCAGCTCGGACCAGGTCAAATACGTGAAGGAAAAGGCAACATCCGGAAAGACGCCGGGATCAGTGGTCATCCAGATTCCGGCCGCGCTGACAGGGCCCGGCACCCACGAGCTGTTTATCGCTAAATACGCCCTGCTGGCCAGCGGCAACCCTGCTTGTCCGAGTAAAACCTGGGCGCCCGGTCCGGACACGATGGGTGGGGCGGTGGGTGGCATGTGCAACCCCTCGCTCCAGGACATCAAAAAATTCACTGTGACGATCCCGCGTGAGGCTTCGGCAACCGTGCTGGGCGGCCCGGTTGCCGCGGCCGGCGCGTGGTTCGAGCCCAGCGCCTACAGCAACGCGCGGCCGCTGGAGGTGGGTGCAACATCAGGAACTGTCGGAGCAACGGTGGCAGGCCTGTGGCAGGCGGCCGTTCCGGCGCTGGTGCTGGGCGTGGGGCTGGCCCTGCTGCTGGCCGTTCCGACTGCCTTGCTGTCAGCCGAAACCGGCAGGCGGACGGGCCGCCTGGCAGGCGCCGTCCGCATCGTGGTGCCCGTGGCGGGGCCGCCTGTTGGCGGAGTGTCACGGCGCCGTTGGTGGAGCACCCGCACGCTGGGCATGGTGCACGGCCCGCTCGCGTTCCTGGTCCTCGTTGCCTGTTCGGCACTGGCCGCCGTCGGGCAACGCGGATTCGGGTGGAATGGTGGATCTGCGCGCCTGGCGTTGTCCTTCCTGGCGGCGTTCCTGCTGCTGAACTATGGATCCATGGTTTTAAGATGGGCCATTGCGAGCCGCCACCGCCGCGGCAGTTTCCCGAGGGTCGCCGCCCGGCCCATCTATGTGGTGGTGCTGCTGGCCTCCCTGGCCGCGGCACGGGTTGTTGGCCTCGAACCTGCCCTCGTCTTTGGCGCAGTCCTCGCCATCGACTACAGCCTCAACACGGAGGAAGCAGGTCCCCGCAGGCCGGCGATGGCTGCAATTGCGGGCACCCTCTTCTTGGCCGTGGTGGGCTTCGCCGCCTGGGCCGGTTACAGCTTCCTTGCCGCCAACCACGTTGAAACATTCATCCGGTGGGGCGAGATTCAGCCGGACAGTGTGGCTGCCGTCAACGATGCAGCCGGGATGGTGACGGTCGCAGCGGGGGAGTTCCTGGCCGTCATCGCCACCGTGGCCATTGCGGCCCTGCCCGTCACGTTGTTGCCGTTCGCTCCCTTTGAGGGGGCGCTGCTGTGGGCATGGCGCCGGGGTGCCTGGCTACTCACGTACGCCGTTGCCGCTGCCGTCTTCAGTTTCGTGTTGGTGCCGTGGCCCGGATCCGTGGGAGCCATGGAAGGTCCCCTCAATGCATGGCTTGGGCTGTATGCCGGCTACGCCGTCCTGGCCGGAGTGTTGTGGGCCATGATGGTGCTCCCGGTCCGGGGAAGGGGCGTGCCGTCCCCTGACCCCAGCTAAAGCGCGACGCCGGCACCCAAGGCGGGTGCCGGCGTCGTTGGTTTCCGGTGGTCGAGCCTGGGCCCACGGCCGCGAGGGTCCCGCTGCGAGCTTGCGAGCAGTGGGAGCGGCTGGGGAGCGAGACCGGCTCAGTTGACCTGGTTGATGATGGTTTCAGCCACCTCGCGCATGCTGAGGCGGCGGTCCATGGAGGTTTTTTGGATCCAGCGGAAGGCCTCGGGTTCGGTCAGGCCCATTTTGGTGGTGAGGAGGCTCTTGGCGCGCTCCACAAGCTTGCGGGTGGCGAATTGCTCCTGGAGGTCGGTGACTTCGTTCTCCAATGCCTTGATTTCCTCGTGGCGTGAGAGGGCGATCTCAAGTGCCGGGATGAGGTCGGCGGGGGTGAACGGCTTGACCACGTAGGCCATGGCGCCGGCGTCGCGGGCGCGCTCCACCAATTCCTTTTGGCTAAAGGCAGTCAGGAGGACCACGGGGGCGATGCGGGCCTTGACAATCTGCTCGGCGGCGGTGATGCCGTCCATGACGGGCATCTTGACGTCCATGAGGACCAGGTCCGGCTTGAGTTCCTTGGCGAGTTCCACAGCCTTTTCACCGTTGTCGGCTTCGCCAACCACGTCATAGCCTTCGCCGCGCAGGATCTCCATGATGTCGAGACGGATCAGGGTCTCGTCCTCCGCGACGATGACGCGGCGGGCGGGGGTGGTGCTGGTGGATTCCGAATTTTCGGACACTAAGGGCTCCTTGGAAGCTGGTGGCAGTGATTGTCGCCGCTGGGCGGAAAATCGACGCGCATGGGTGGCACTGGTTCTACAAAACAGCCTATCTGCATGTAGAGTGGATCCGCGCACTTGTTCGGAAGTGATTCACGAACGGGCGCGTGATCTTTGTAACGGAGCCCACGTGGGCCCCTGCAGAGGCCCAAGTGGCGGAATGGCAGACGCGCTGCACTCAAAATGCAGTATCGAGAGGTGTGTGGGTTCGAGTCCCACCTTGGGCACATTTGTTCGAAGAATGACCTCCTGGAAACAGGGGGTCATTTTTCTTATCCGGACCTGTTGTTCGAGCTGGTCGAGACACTTTGTCGGGGCCCGGCCATGTCCTTGTTCGATCCAACTAGGCAGCGCACTTGGTCTCCGACGCAGATTTAGTTGATCGTCCCCGGCAGCTCCCTTTCTGAATGTTGCGAGGAGTTCGTCTCCGTCACTGTATCCATGGTCCGTCGGGGCAATTGCCACCGAACTTGGGGGTGCCTTTCTTCTCAGTAGACGGAAGCCCACCCAACACCGGTGTACGACAGATGCCAAGGTCGAGGCCTTTTGCACCAACCACCAGGACACGCCGTGGGCCATGGCGGTCCCTGTGGGCTGCTGCGTAAATTTCGGCCACGATCAAGTCGACGTCCGTCTCGTCGGCATAGCTGGCGTAGATGTCTGCGGTGGGACGGTTGCCAATGCCCTGCCGGATCAGTGCTGCTCAGCCAAGCAACTTGATGTAGCCATTTGTGCCGCGTGCCACCAGCCGTCTGGTGAGCTCATGGAGGAGAGTCGGGATTTCGGCGCCGGTGAGCTCGCCGGCGCTCATGCGGTAGCCAGGCTGCGTTCGCGGATGAAGACGTTCATTGCCGCAAGCTCGTGAGGTGTTTCAGACTTTGTGAGTTCCTTCATTGGTTCGCGGACGGTCCGGTAGGACTCGGCCGGCATCCACGCCTCGTTGAGGGGTTGGATGCGTTTGGTCCAATCTGGGGCGGGTTGGTTGAGGCGGTGTGCGGTGTAGTTGGTGATTCCGGCCAGGGCTGCGGACCATTGGGGGTCATTGAGTTGCGGGCTGCGCTGGATTAACGGCCTGCCGGCTTTCAGGGATGCGCTGGCGTAGTCGGCGAGCATCTTGGTGGCGAATTCAAAGTCCCTCTTGGCGAGAAGGTCTGTGAAGGTTGCTGCGTAGTCGCGCCGTTCCGGGTCGTGCTGGCTGCCTCGGGGGATAGGGGTTGCCGTTGCGAGGGAAAGGCCGAGCGCTGCGAACACCGCCAAAGTCTTGCCGACTTCAGCGCGCTCGTGGCCCGATTCGAGGTCGATGAGGAATTTCCGCGAAACAGCGGCGGCGTCGGCCAAGGCTTGTTGAGTAAGGCCCTGGCCTATTCGTTGGCGGCGGATCAATGCACCGGCCGCGGCCGGTGTGTCTATGGTGTTCTCAAATGTCATGGCCAAATCCCTTCCCTCATCCATTGTGTCACCGAGCGGTGACATCCGCATCTCCATGTCTGAAGACGTAGAGAATAGTGGTTCCATTGCGGACTGTTCCCGCCGGGAACACATGTCCCTCGGGACTGGCCCGGACTGCGTCGTACTTCCGCAGAAACTCGTGGCTTCCCAGTGTTTGCAAGGGTAGAAGTCTGGTTCGAGTCCCACCTTGGGCACATTAAACCCCCTGAACTCAGGGGGTTTTCGTGTTTAAGCGTTGACACGATGTTGACACCCGTTGACCGGTTGCTCCCCTGAGAGGCGATGTTGGGGCGCATCCTGAAAGCCCGACATCGATGTGGCTGTTGGCTTGCGACGGCCCCGTGCTGACGAATTCGGGGAGAACTTCTCCTCCACCTTGATCATCGTGTGCCGGAGCCTCAACGCCGGTTAGCTCCATGTCGGGGCTCACCAGCGCCACTAGCCTCGGAAGTACTGGACGCCCCCAGCGTGGCCGTTTCTTGATCTGGCATGAGCAGGACCCTTCAACCATGTCCCCTTGAAACGAAATCCCGCGGAAAGTGCCTTTCGTTTTCAACATTGACTTCGTCAAGTAGCGGCCGCCCTGCTTTCAGCGAGGCGTCGGCATGCCCGCTTCGTGGTCGATGGGGGAATTCCGCGAAACCTTGGCCGCATCAGCCAAAGTTTGTCGGCTCCGATCTGCGTCCAACTGGACTGAAATCGGCATGTTTCCGCGGGCGATCAGCATATGTGGGCCGCCTCCCCGGGTTGCGGGAGTACCCTGAGTCCAAAGCGTTGACGGAAAGCAGGATGGTGTGGCCAACTCAGGATCCGGCGATTCGGTGGTGGACCGGGGGCCGCCTCATTGCCGCATTCCCCGAGGGGGCTGGCAGCCTCCAGCTGTCGGAGCTGGCCCGCCGGGCGGGGCTGCCGCTCACCACTGCGCATCGCCTGGTCCAGCAGCTCGCCGGGCACGGTCTGGTGGAGGCACTGCGCGCCAGCTCGGCGAGCTCCACTCAGTGGTTTCCTCCCGGCACGCACGGGCATACCTTGCCGAGTCTTACACGGGATGGCCGGGCGAGCCATAAGCCTTGATCCACCGATCCGGTTTGGGGGTTGGCTGAATTCCGGTTTTTGGTGGTTTGGCATTCTTGGGCAGCACAGGGGGCGGCCTCGCTGCCGGTGGTGTTCCACTGTCTGGTTCCTTGGGTTGCGCCGGGTTCGGCTGGGTTGACGGTTTCTTATGCGACGTGTTGTGGCGGTTTGTGGGTGGCGGTGAAGAGGTTCTCCCACTCGATTTGCCAGGGCCAGGACTGTGGCAGATGGAACTGTTGGCGGCGGGCGCTGGAGGCTATCCGGGCCGGGATATTGATGATTTTTCGGCGGATCGTGCCCGTGCGGGCTTTGGTGAACTGGCCGGCGGCCAGGATCCCGGCAGTGCGTGTGAGGTTGTAGGCCATGACCGCGGCGACGAGCCAGGCCGAGTTCGCGGCGAACTTCCCCGAGGGCAGGTGGGCCAGGGCGGAGTCCTTGAGATCGGCGTTGACCTGCTCGATCCGGGCATGCTTGCGGTGAACCTTGTCGGCAGCAACAGCATCCAATGTTGCCGCATCAATGGTGGTGAAGAAGGAGTGGAAGCGGTACGTGTCAAAGAGTGTTGGCTGCCCCTGGGCCGCTTTCGGATTCAGCTCCGGGATGCGGCGCACGACCAGGCGCCCGGGGACCCGTTCGGCCTTCTTCCTGCCGGTGAACGCGGTGAACTCGATTTCCGCGACCTCGGCCACTGACACCCAGGCTTGGGCGTCCTCGTCGTAGACGGCGTTGGTGTACTTGATCGGAGTCCACGCCTCCTCCGGAATCTGGGTGATGGAGCGTTTCACGGCCTTGTTCATCGGCACCGTGACCGTGACCTCGGCGCCACCGGCCAGTGCTGCGCTGACGGTCGGGTGCCCGTAGTAGGCCGAATCAAAGCGACATACCACCGGCCCCGGCGTCTTGGTTCGTTTGAGGGTGCCCAAGGCCTCGGTGACGAACTTGTTCGCGCCGCGGGCGGAATTCGCCGCCCCTTTGCGCAGCCGCTGGGCGATGATGACCGGGGCGGTGTCTTCCCGCGAGGCGGTCGCCAGCACGGCGTTCAGGCCCCGGACCTTGGAGTAGCCGTAACCGGAGCCCTGCTTGGCGTAGCCGTGAACCTCGATGATCGTGTCATCAACATCGATGAAGAGGAAGTGTTCCCCGGACTGTGCCCCGAACAGGGGCGCCGTCCGGGCGAGGTTGATCAGGAACCGGGAGGCGACTGCATCCAACTGTTTCACGTGCCCGAAGGTGAAGGACCGCAGGAACGAGCCCAGCGTTGAAGGGGCGTAACAGCCGGTGAAGGCCTTCTTCATTCCGCCGTGGCGCAGCACGGCCATGTCATCAATGCTGTCGGCGCCTGCGACCATGCCCGCCACCAGGGCAGCAACTTTCAGCCCGGCGTTCGCACCCTTGTGGGTCGGTATCTTGACCCACTCATCCGCCAGGGTGTGCAGGCCCGCAACCTGGGCCAGGCGCATCACCGGCACCAGCCCGGCCGGCGACACAAGGTTCTCCTCATCGAAGGAAACTGACACGGCCGCGCGGGTGTGGGAAACTAACATCTGCGAGATGTCCTCTTTTGGGTATGAAAATTTGACTGTGGTAAGCCATATTTTCCCCTAGAAGGCGAGTTCTAGCGGTTGTTGCAACACCCCCTGAAAAACGGGAGTTGCAACACTCATGGATTCACCCTCAATTAATGATGCTTTCTTAACGAAAAAATCACCCCCAGGAAACCAGCCCATTCCGTCCGGCTCGCCAGCCCTGAAGCGGGCCTACCGGCATTACTCTGCCGCCGATCGCACCGAGTTCTTCGCTGCGTTCGAGCGTTTGGGAAGCATCCCGGCGGCCGCCCGGGAACTGGGATTCACCCTCAGTACCTGCCGTGCCTGGGCGGGGCCTTCCGGCAGGGAATCAGGCCAGAAATACACCCAGTCCCAGAAGGACGAATTCTTTATCGTCCTGGACCGGGTCGGGAGCGTGAGCGCCGCTGCGAAGGTGCTGGGCATCAACGTACAAACCTGCTTCCACTGGGCCTACAAGGCCGGCGCCGTGACCTGCAGGCCCCGCGCAAATCCGGTGGTGGCCCAGCCCTCTGCCACCCAAGAGCATAAGGACGTGTTCTTTACCGTCCTTGCCCGTGTGGGCAGCATTAGCGTGGCCGCCCGGGAGCTTGGCCTGCCCAAGTCTCGGTGCACGAACTGGGCCCGCAACGCCGGGATCAAGTCCATCCATCCCGGGGTGGCCAAACGTGCCGAATACTTCCGGCTCCGCGAGGCAGGCGTCGGCCGGAAGGAGGCCGCCGCGGCTGCCGGGGCGAGCCGGAAAAGCGGTTACCTGTGGGAAAACGAACGAGACCGGGCCAAGGACCGCGCCGTGAGCTCCGAGTCCCTGGATCTGCCGTATAAACAGGAGGTGAAGACTACTTTTCCCGAACCGGCGTCAACCGATACAGCACCCTCAGCCCCTGCGGCCCTGCCGCCGGCAGCGGCACCCAGGGCGGCAGCAGCACCCGAACACGCTCTGGTGGCCCTGAGGGCCCTGGAACAGGTCGTCAGCGCCCGTTACTTGTCCCTGGCCGAGCGGGAGCGGATCGCGGACATGTACGGACGGGGAGAGTCGATGCGGGCCATTGCCCGTGCTCTGGGCCGGTCCCCGGGATCGATCAGCAGGGAGATCAAACGCAACAGCCACCCCACGTTGGGCTACCAGCCCTATGGCGCCCACCGCGCCGCCACCGCATCCCGGGCACGGCCGAAGATCAGTAAGCTGGCAGCAGCCGGGGAACTGCGCGATTACGTTGAAGAGAAGCTGCGCGTACGCTGGTCCCCGGAACAGATCTCGAAGCTGTTGATCAAGGAATTTCCTCATGACGGGCAGATGCGTGTGAGTCACGAAACGATCTACCAGTCCCTCTATTTCCAGGCCCGCGGCGGGCTCAAACGCGAGGTCAAGGAAGCGTTGCGGACCGGGCGGACCCGCCGGAAGAAACACAAGAGTCCCGAGGAACGCACGAGCCGCTTCCGGGATCCCATGATCAACATTTCCGAACGCCCGCCCGAGGCTGAAGACCGTGCGATCCCGGGCCACTGGGAAGGGGACCTCATCACCGGCACCAGCAACCAATCCGCGATCGCCACCCTGGTCGAGCGCACCACCCGCTACGTCATGCTCGTCCACCTGCCCATCGACCACAGCGCCGAATCCGTCCGCGACGGACTAATCAAAACCATGTCAACCCTGCCAGCCCACCTGCGCGGTTCCCTGACCTGGGACCAGGGCGTGGAAATGGCCAAACACAAGGCCTTCAGCATCGCCACCGACATGGACGTCTACTTCTGCGACCCCCACAGCCCCTGGCAGCGCGGAACCAATGAAAACACCAACGGACTCCTGCGCCAGTACTTCCCCAAAGGCACCGACCTTGGCGCCTACGGACCCGAAGACCTCGAGCACGTCGCCCAGGAACTCAACGCACGCCCACGCAAAACACTGAACTGGAATACGCCAGCCGAGTCTCTTCGTGATTTACTGATAGCCAGCTGACCTCGGGCGTTGCATCGACCCCTAGAATTCGCCGAAGACGGACATTTCGTGTTTAAAACGCCGTACCAGCCCCCAAATCAATCGGTGGATCAAGGATAAGGGCCCTCAACCAAGGGCCTCGCGTCGCCCTCTGGCGGCCCGGCCATGCTGGTGGACCCAACGACCGTCGTGGTCAACGTACTGGGCAATTGCGTTCCCACATTAGTCGTGGGGACATGAGAAAACCGCTTCCCCGAGTTTCGCCGGGCTGGTCCGATCCACGCCAGATCGAATGGTTGACAGCGCCATTGAGGGCGAGCCTGCCGAACTCGATACCGGTGCGTGGATCGGTCTTCGCACCGTTGATGGGATTGGATGGTTGGCCCGGGGACTGGATGTGGGATGCATTGCCTCATCCGGCGGCGAGTGACCGACGATTTTGAGGCAATTCAGCCCATGACCCGTTCACCGACGGCGTACCGCCGACAGGACTATGGCAGGCGTCACTTTCGTTGTAGTGGAATATGGCGCAGGGCATTAGTGGCAAGCTGCACCACCCACAACCAGCCACGTCCGCCCCGGGAGGTGTGCGGTGAAAGAAAATTCGGAGATGTCCCAGTCCGGGCTTGAAACTGAGGATGTCATGGACTCATATTCCCGGTCCGTCATTGCGGTTGCCGAGGCGGTGGCGCCCCACGTGGTCGCCGTCGAGGTGTCGGGCACGGGCCGCAACGGCCGCACGCGCATGGGTGCGGGCTCCGCCGTCGTCTTTACCGAAGATGGCTACATGCTCACGAATGCCCATGTGGTGGCCGGCGCCAGCGGCGGGCGGGCGGCCTTTGCCGACGGCACTGGAACGGACATTGAAATCAGGGGAGCGGACGTGCTTTCCGACCTGGCCGTGATCCGCGGCCTGTCCCACATGCATGCACCGGCCCGCCTCGGCGACGCCGAGGGGCTGCGGGTGGGCCAGCTGGTCATTGCCGTGGGCAACCCCCTGGGCCTGGCCGGTTCGGTGACGGCCGGCGTGGTCAGTGGCCTGGGACGGTCCATGCCCACTGCCCTCGGACGGAACCGGCGGGTGATTGAGGACGTCATCCAAACCGATGCGGCACTGAACCCCGGCAATTCCGGCGGGGCGCTGGCCGACGCCCAGGGCCGGGTGGTTGGTATCAATACCGCCGTGGCAGGTGCGGGGCTGGGACTGGCTGTTCCAATCAACGCCACCACCCGGAGGATCATCTCGGCCCTCATGACTGACGGGAGGGTCCGCCGCGCCTACCTGGGCCTGGTCAGCTCGCCGGTCCGGCTCAACGAAACTCTGGCCCTGCGGACGGGGCAGCAGGAGGGCCTGCGCGTGGTGGATGTCATTGCAGGCTCTCCGGCGGACCGGGCCGGGCTGAAGTCCGGCGACCTGGTGCTCACCGTTGCCCAGCGCCCCGTTTCAAGTGCGCAGAGCCTGCAAAAGCAGTTGTTTGCCGAGGCCATCGGTGCGCTGCTGGCAGTGACGGTGCTGCGAAACGGGGCCATGGTGGATGTGATTGCGGTCCCGGTGGAGATGACCGAGTAGGCCTCAACTCGGAGAGCGCGGGCGGCGTGCAACATTGGCCCCAAGTATTGACAGCGTGGTCGATCTCACCTAGGTTCAATTTAGGTGTTCGTTTAATGAACTTCTGTTCGACAAGTGAACAATTAGCTTGAAGTTCACGCCATTTACCACCGGCGGCCAGCGTTCCATCGAGGATGGAAGGCCTCCCCAAAATTGATAGAGGAATTCATGATTCAGCGTGGAATCACCCTGAAAAAGGGCGTATTGGCAGGGGTCGCAATTTTGGCACTGTCGCTGTCGGCGTGCGGGTTGCCGGGTGACAAGGGGTCGTCTTCCAAAGACACCAGCGGCCCCATCAAGATTGCCGTTATCGATGCCCAAAGCGGGCAGACTAGCTCCCTCGGGGCATGGGAACTCAAGGGAGTGCAACTCGCATTCAATGAGGCCAATTCGGCCGGTGGCATCAATGGTCGCAAAATAGACCTGAAAATATACGATGACCAAGGCGACCCGACAACTGCCACCAACCTGGCCCACAAAGTGGCCAGCGACGGAAACATCTTTGTCATGGGTTCCAGCGGCAGCGCGCCCACCTTGGCCATGGCACCCGTGCTGGCCCAACAAAAAATCCCATTCATGAGTTCGGGCCAATCTCCGAAGCTCGGTGAATTGGGGAACAAGTTCCTGTTCTTGAATGACCCGACGAGCGTGACCGGCGACGAAACACTGGCCAAGTACCTTGTGACGACCAAGCACTATCAAAAGATTGCCATGATCAGCAACAACGGGGCCTATGGCAGCGGCGAGCACGATGCGTTCACGGCCGCTCTCAAGCAGCTGGGCGTGACGCCTGTGGCCGACCAAATGGTCACCCCGGCACAGAAGGATTTCAGCGCGGCGCTGACCACCATCCGGCAAAGCCAGCCAGAGGTGCTATTCGTCGGGGCCGAAGAGGTCCAGACGGGCCTGATCGTCAAACAGGCCCGTCAACTGGGGATCAATGCCGTCGTCGCCGGTGGCGCTCCGGCGGGAACCTCCGTGTACATTTCGACTGCCGGAGCCAGCTTGGCCGAGGGAACCATCACCAGCTCCCCCTATTTGGGCAATGATACAAATGCCGCAACCAAAAAATTTGCGGCTGCCTACAAGGCCGCCTACAACGAAGTGGCGGAATTCCATGGGGCCAAGGCTTACGACGGCGCCAAGATCCTCATAGCAGCCCTCACCAAGAACCCCACCGCCACGGGCGCTGCGCTGGCGGACGCCGTCCGTGCCGTCAAGTACCAGGGATTGGTGGGCAACTTCGACTTTGATGCCAACGGGGTGGGTGTCCATACTGCCCAAATCGGCGTGGTGAAAAACGGCATTATCGTCCCCGCCCCGTGAACTATGCCTGGCAGGGGCCGCCAAGCGGCGGTCCCTGTCGGTTGAAGGAGTTTCATCATGCAATTTGTTTTGCAGACTTTGGTGGGCGGAGTCGGGATGGGTGCCATCTACGTCCTGGTCGCCTTGGGCTTTTCCCTCGTGTATCGAACCATGGGCCTGGTCAATTTCGCCCACGGCGACATCATCATGGTTGGCGCCTACATTGCCGCAACGTTTTTTGTCAGCAGCAAACTTCCATTTTTCGTTTCCATGGTGCTGGCAATCGTAGCCACTGCTGTTATCGGCTTGCTGATCGAACGCGTCCTGCGGCCCTTGGAAAACAAGGACTTTGACTTGATGCTGATTGGCACCATTGGGTTCGGCATCATGCTGGAGGCCATTGCCATCATGATTTGGGGTGCCACTGGGACATCCGTCCCGGCACCTGTGGACGGCGAGCCGTTCAATATCCTTGGAATCTTCATCAAGCGCTACGAAGTGGTCATAGTGGTGGTTGCGACTGTTGCCGCCGTCGTGCTGTGGCTCTTTCTTGACCGCACCAAGCGGGGGATGGCCATGCAGGCGGTTGCCATGGACTACGAGGAAGCCACGACCTTGGGCATCAACGTTGGCAGGAGCAATGCAATCGCCTTTGCCATCGGGGCCGGCTTGGCTGCCCTCGCCGGAGGACTGGCCGGTCCAGTGCTTTACGTCAATCCCACCTTCGGCTTTAGCCTGGGCATCCTCGGATTCGCCGCAGCCATCTTGGGCGGATTCGGCAACATCAAGGGGGCCATTATTGGCGGGTTGGGAATTGGCGTGCTGCAGGCATTTGCTGCAGGCATTTTCCAAGGCTATGCCGATGTGGCCGTCTTTGTGGTCTTCGCCGTTATCGTTGTCATCCGGCCGACCGGAATCTTTGGAGAAAGTACGGTGAACCGGGCATGATCAAAAAAGCAATACTTACAACCATCCTCGCAGTATTTGCGTTGGTTCTTCCGTATTTGATGAGCGGCTACACAATCCACGCGGCCGACGTTGCCATCATCTACTGTCTTCTGGCCATCGGCCTGTACCTGACCATGGGGATAGCCGGGCAGTTCAATCTGGCCCAAGTGGCCCTCTTTGGAGTTGGCGCCTATGGCTCAGCCATTGCGACCACCACGTTTGGGCTGGGGTTCTGGCCGGCGGCCGTCTTCGGCATCATTGCCGCTATTATTTTGTCCCTCATAGTTGGCATCCCCGCCCTAAGGGTCCAATCACACTATTTGGCAATTGTGACCCTCGGACTGGCCCTGGCCTTTGTCAGTATTGTCTCCAATCTTGTCATCGCAGGCCAGGCCGAAGGCTTGAATAACCTCGTTCCGGCGCAATTCTTCGGCCTGGACATGAGCAGCGACTATTTGTATTACTACCTTGAACTCTTCGTCCTTGTTGCCGGGATATTGTTTGCCGCCTTCGTGGTCCACACCCGCCTGGGGAGGCGGCTGAAAGCCATGCGTGATGACCACTTGGCCGCAGCAGCGATGGGGGCCGAGGTGCCGATCCTGCGCATGATGGCATTTGCCTTCGGCGGCGTCTATGGCGGCGTGGCAGGAGTACTCTATGCCGGGCTGATCCGCTATGTAGCACCCGAATCATTCGGGCTGCCCATCATGTTCCTGCTCCTGGCCATGGTGGTCATCGGCGGGCGTCACTCGCTGCCCGGCGTGGTGGTTGGCGTATTGGCACTGTCGATCGTGCGGGAACTGTTATCGGACTTCTCTTCAGTGGCGCAATTGGCCTATGGTGCCCTCGTGGTGCTGGTGGTTGTCTTCGCGCCGACAGGACTGGCGGGTGTTCCCGCCCGGATCCTGCGGCTCCTTGGCAAGGGGACACGAGCCGTACAGGCCAAAGGCGTGGGGCCGTATGTGGCCAGCCATTCCCCAAAAGAACATGCGGCGGCAACTGCCACCTTCTCTTCGGGCGAACGCCCCGTGGCATTGGAAGCCAAGGAAATCGTGAAGCAATTCAAGGGGCTGAGGGCCCTGAACGGGGTGTCATTCTCTGTTCGAGAAGGCGAAATTCGCGGGATCGTGGGCCCAAACGGTTCGGGCAAAACGACCTTGTTCAACGTCCTCAGTGGTATTCATGCACCGACCGCAGGTGCCATCCGGATCCTCGGGCAGTCCTCCACGTCGGCCTCGGCCTACAACTTGTCCTTGCGGGGGGTGGCAAGAACGTTTCAGAATTTGAGATTGTTCCGGCTCCTCAGTGTCCGGGACAACGTCCTCGTTGCCCTGGACAGATCCACCACCACGTGGTCTTGGCGCTATGTCATTTGGCCTGTTGGGGTATTCCGCACTGATCGCGAACTGCGGCTGCGTGCCGATGAGATCCTGGAGCGCTACGGATTGTCCAAATTCGCGGATTCAGCCCCGGGAGAGCTGTCCTATGGGGCGCAGCGCAGGGTTGAGATCGCCAGGGCGATGGCCACATCGCCAAAGATTCTCCTGCTGGACGAACCGGCCGCCGGCCTCAACGGCGACGAGGTCAATCAGTTGCGGGACATCGTCAATGACATTCGGACGGACGGGGTCACGGTGCTGATCATTGAGCACAACATGGGGCTGGTCATGTCCATGTGCGACAGGGTGACGGTGCTTGCCACCGGTTCCGTCATTGCCGACGGCGCGCCGGCTGAGGTCGCCCGGGTGCCACAAGTCATTGAGGCCTATCTGGGAGATGACGCTGCCTTGGACAACGACCTATTGGAAATAGAAGGCCCTGCCAGTGAAGAGGTCAAGAAATGAGCGCCACGAACGCAATGCCAGGCAGTGCCCAGGCAGAAGGCAGTACGGTTGCCGCTGCGTCCCTGGTAGTCGAAAACCTTGTGGTCAACTACGGCGGTGTCCAGGCAGTGCGGGGCATCAATTTCCGGGTCGGCGTCGGAGAGTCGGTGGGTATTATTGGCGCCAATGGCGCCGGAAAGAGCTCAACACTCAAGGCAACTTTGGGCCTGGTCAAACGAACGGCAGCCCGGCTTGACTACGGTGCAACAGACCTGCTGGCTGTCCAGCCGCGGCACGTTATCCGTCACGGAATTGGATACGTGCCCGAGGGGCGGAAAATCTTCGGCGGACTCTCGGTTGAGAAGAATCTGATGCTCGGCGCCTACACCCAGCGTTGGGGGGAGCATACCCGCAGCCGAATTCAGGAGATCTATGCGATTTTCCCGGTCTTGGGGGACATGAAAAACCGCCTGGGCGGTGCCCTGTCCGGGGGTCAGCAACAAATGATGGCCATCGGCCGGGCCCTCATGTCCAATCCAAGGCTCCTAATTCTCGACGAACCTTCCATGGGCCTTTCCCCCAAACTGGTTGACGACGTTCTTGAGGTCATCCAAAGGCTGCGCGGAGCAGGCATGAGCATCCTGCTGGTTGAGCAAAATGCCAAGCTGACATTCGAGGCAACAACACACTGTTTCGTTATGGAAAACGGCCAAATCGTGGTGGACGGGCCAGCTGACGATCTGCGGCACGACCCCCAGGTCCGCCGCATCTACCTGGGCATCTAGCAACGAAGCCGCTCATTTGGGGCGGTGTTTGCTGTGCAGGCAATATCTGCCTTGCAAAATCATTGGAAATCATCAAAAGAGGAACCAACCCGTGAACTTTCCCACCATGCCGGCACCGCGCATCCTTCGAGTCGGAATTGCCGGATGCGGCGCCATTTCCCGCAATCATCTAGAGGCGTTCCGGGCCGTCGGAAATGTGGAGGTGGTGGGGGTGTGCGACATCGACCCGGACCGGGCCCGCGCCACCGCCGCCGCGTGGGGCGTACCGGGTGCATGCGACACGGTTGAGGAACTTTTGGGCCTGGACCTGGACATTGTCTCCGTGTGCACACCGCACCCCACCCACGAAAGTGTGGTCCTGGCGGCCGCTGCGGCGGGCGTCCACGTGCTCTGTGAGAAGCCCATTGCCACTGAACTGGCCT
Source organism: Arthrobacter sp. A2-55 (assembly GCF_025548615.1). Taxonomy (NCBI): domain Bacteria; kingdom Bacillati; phylum Actinomycetota; class Actinomycetes; order Micrococcales; family Micrococcaceae; genus Arthrobacter; species Arthrobacter sp. A2-55. Next base: position 39,783 of record NZ_JAJLOZ010000024.1, read on the forward strand.
CCGCTGAACGCATGGTGGCCGCCTGCGATGAGGCAGGCGTGAGGCTCGGCGTGCTGTTCCAGCGCCGGTTCTGGCCTGGTGCCGAGCGTATCCGGGCCGCCATTGACGACGGCACCCTGGGCACTCCTGTCCTGGGGCAGTGCTCGGTCATGCTGCACCGCGACACGGAGTACTACTCCCGGGATGCCTGGCGGGGCACGTGGGCCTACGACGGCGGTGGCGTCCTGATGACCCAGGCCATCCACTACATTGACCTCCTGCAGTGGTTCATGGGAGACGTGGCGGAGGTGTACGGCAAGATCAACACTTTCAAGCATGGTGACCACATTGAAGTGGAAGATTCTGCAACGGCCCTGATCACTTTTACCTCCGGTGCCATGGCAACCCTGGAGGCATCAACAGCCGTGTCGCCGAGCCTGGGGGCGCAGATACGGGTTACCGGGGAAGGCGGTGCTTCAGCATCGTTGACGGAATTTCCCGAGGGCACTGACGGCAGGGTGGATCTCTGGGCGGTGGGGGAATCCATTATTACTGAGCCGGCCCATCCTGCCGGAACCCCGCCTAATGTTGACCTTGGTGCAATCAACGGCCAGCTGATACCGCACCACACAGCCCAGGTCCGTGATTTTGTCCGGGCAATCCAGGAGGGCGCCGTGCCGGCCATCACGGGCCGGGATGCCGTCAAGGCGCTGCGCATACTGCTTGCCGTCTACGAATCCTCCCGCACTGGCCGTCCCGTCCTCTTTGCCCCTCTTGAAACGCGTTCCGGGGCTGTAGCCCCGTGAGCCGCTTCAAGGCTGCCGGCCCGACGGCAGAACTCACACCCGGAGTCAACATTCCCCTCATCGGCATGGGCACTTGGCCGATGAAAGGCAGCGAGGCAACTGAGGCGGTTCGGCAGGCAATTGACAACGGTTACCGCCATGTCGACACGTCAGAGAACTATGAGAACGAAGAAGCCGTGGGCGAAGGAATCCGTCGAAGCGGCGTGGATCGCGGCGAACTCTTTCTTACCACCAAGTTCAACAGCCGGTGGCATGGCCGGGACGCCGTACGCACGGCTTTTGGCCATGCCACCCGCAGGCTGGGCACCGACTACCTCGATCTATTCCTGGTACATTGGCCGAACCCCGCTCAGGGACGATTTGTTGAGGCCTGCGAGGGCCTGCAGCAACTGGCGGATGAGGGATTCATCCGGGCCTGGGGCGTGTCCAACTTCAAAACCGAACACTTGCAGCAGGTTCAACACGTGGGGCTTGTGGTTCCGCTCAACCAGGTGCAGCTCGACCCTGAGTGCGGTCAGCCAGCACTGCTGGCCCACCACCGCGCCCACGGCGTTATGACGGCTGCCTACAGTCCACTTGGCCGGGGAGGCGCCGTCTTGGGCCACCCGGCCCTAACCGGACCGGCAGAAATGCTGGGACGGTCCCCGGCCCAAGTCCTGTTGCGGTGGCATGTCCAACACGGCCGCGTCGCAATTCCCAAGTCGGCCGATGCAGGCCGCCAGCGGGAAAACCTTGACGTGTTCAGTTTCTCCCTGACCCCGGGGCAGCTGGACGCCATTGACGCCCTGGACACTGGTGCCGGGCCGAGACTTGACTCCGATGCCTTCTTCCACTGAAGCAGCGCCCGGAGCCCGGCACCACGGCAACGATGCCAGCATGTGGGATCGGTAACGGCGGCGCTTCGTAGTATTGGCAGCCCGGCTACTTCCCGGCGGCCACGTCCGCGGAGATGAGGGCCGCCGTGCGCAGCAGCTGCTGGCGCACAGTGTCCAAAAAGGCGGCCGGGTCAACCTTTGCGTTTACCGCCTGGGCCTGCAGGGAGACATTGACGGCGGCCACGACGGTCCCGCCGGCGTCTTGCACTGGTGCCGCCATCGACATCAGGCCGAGCTCCAGCTCCTGGTCCAGGAGGCACCACCCCTGAATTCGCACAGCCTGGAGAGCCTCGCGGATTCCGGCTTCGGTCCCGACAGCCGTGGGGGTCAGGGGCACCACGGCGTGGGAGGCGAAATATGCGTTGAGCGCGGCCGGCGGCAGCCCCGCCAGCAGCACCCTTCCCATGGACGTGGCGTAGGCCGGAAAACGGGTGCCCACAGTGATTCCCACGCTCATGATGCGCCGGGTGGCAACGCGGGCCACATAGCTGATGTCGCCGCCGTCGAGCACGGCCGCGGAGGTGGATTCACCCAGCTGGGTCGACAGCGCCTGCAGGTGCGGCTGGGCCAGCTGCGGAAGGGACAGCGCGGACAGGTAGGCGTACCCCAGCTGCAGCACGGACGGGGTCAGGGAAAACTGCCTCTCATCGGTGCGGACATAGCCCAACTCCACCAGTGTGTGCAGGAAGCGCCGGGCGGTGGCGCGGGTCAGCTGCGTTCTTTGGGCGACCTCGGAAAGCGTCATGGCTGGATGGTCGGCGTCGAACGCCCGGATCACTGCCAGCCCGCGGGCCAGGGACTGCACATATTGGTCGCTGGCCACGGGCGGGGCGGTCTGCGCTTCGGTCATTTCCTTATCCTAGCGCCGCCGTCAGGGGTACCGGGACGCGTTCCTGAAGCTCCGCCAGCGTGGTGCCGAACGTTTCCCTGACCTGCACGCCCTCGGCCCCAAGGTGGAAAACAGCCTCATTGGTGTAAACCCTTGTCACGCAGCCCACGCCCGTGAGCGGGTAGCTGCAAGCCTGGACCAGCTTGGCGGAGCCGTCCTTGGCGAACAGGCTCATCATGACGTAAACCTCCTTGGCTCCCGTGGCCAGGTCCATGGCACCCCCGACGGCGGGAATCGCGTCGGGTGCGCCGGTGTGCCAATTGGCCAGGTCGCCGCCTGCTGACACCTGGAACGCCCCGAGCACGCACACGTCCAGGTGGCCCCCGCGCATCATGGCGAAGGAATCGGCGTGGTGAAAGTAGGATGCCCCGGGCAGTTCGGTGACCGGAATCTTGCCGGCATTGATCAGGTCCTGGTCGATGTCGTCGCCGTGGGCCTCTGGCCCCATGCCGAGCATGCCGTTTTCGGTGTGCAGCGTGACGGCCTGCTCGGGGCGGAGGTAGTTGGAGACGAGGGTGGGCTGGCCGATGCCGAGGTTGACGAAGGAGCCGGCCTTGATGTCGGAGGCGACCAGGGCGGCCAGTTCCTCGCGTCCCAGCCGGGTGGCGCTGTGCGCAACGTCTGCTGCCTGGGTGTTCATGGCCTTGCCTCTTCCCTTTCCGGCGCCGCAGCGGGTATCCGGACGATCGTGTTGACGTAAATGCCGGGCGTGACGACGACTTCCGGGTCGAGCCCGCCGGTGTCGACAATATTGCTTACCTGGACGATGCTGGCCGTGGCCGCGGCAGCCATGATGGGCCCAAAGTTCCTGGCGGTCTTGCGGTAGATGAGGTTGCCCGCCCGGTCGGCCGTCAGCGCCTTGATGAGGGCGAAGTCGGCGTAGATGGGGCTCTCGTACACGTGGCCCCGGCCGTCGATCACCCGGGTTTCCTTGCCTTCGGCCAGCATGGTGCCAAAGCCGGTGGGCGTGAAGAAGCCGCCTATCCCTGCCCCGGCGGCCCTGATCCGTTCGGCCAGGTTGCCCTGCGGGACAAGCTCCAACTCGATCTCCCCGGCCCTGTAGGCGGCGTCAAAGTGCCAGGAGTCGGACTGCCGCGGGAAGGAGCAGATGATCCGGCGGACCCTGCGTTCCTTGATCAGCAGTGCCAGGCCGGCGTCGCCCTGGCCGGCGTTGTTGTTCACCACGGTCAGGCCGGTGGCGCCGCCGTCGAGCAGGGCATCGATAAGTTCCATGGGCTGGCCGGCATTGCCGAAACCGCCGATCAGCACGGTTGAATTGTCCCCGATGCCGGCCACGGCCTCGGCCGCGGAGTTTGCAATAATGGGCATTGGCTTCCCCTAGTTCTTCGCCGCGTTGATGGGTGCGCTGACATTCTCCAGCACAATGGCCAGGCCCTGGCCCACGCCGATGCAGATCGCGGCCACACCCCAGCGTTCCCCGCTAGCCTGCAGGCTCCGGGCCAGTGTGCCCAGCAGGCGGGCGCCGGACGCGCCCAGCGGGTGCCCCATGGCGATGGCCCCGCCGTGACGGTTCACGAGCTCCGGGTCAATGCCCCAGGCATCGATGCAAGCCAGCGACTGCGCGGCAAAGGCCTCATTAAGTTCGACGGCGCCCACCTGCTCCCAGCCGATTCCCGCCTTTGCAAGGGCCCGGTTTGCGGCCTCGACGGGCCCATAGCCAAAGAATTGCGGGTCCACGCCGCTGGCGCCTCGCCCGGCGATCCGGGCAAGCGGGTCCAGCCCCAGGATCCTGGCGGCCGCCTCCGAGCCCAGCCAGGCTGCGGAGGCTCCGTCGGACAGGGGAGAGGAGGTAGCCGCCGTGACAGTGCCGCCCAGCTCCTCGTTCCGGAAGACCGTCTTCAGCCCGGCCAGTTTCGCAGCGGTGGAGCCGGGTCGGATGCCCTCGTCCCGCAGCAGCTCCGTGCCCGGGACCACGGTGGTGAGGTTGTCGTAGAAGCCTTCGTCCCAGGCTGCAGCCGCCAGGTTGTGGGAGCGGGCGGCAAATTCATCCTGGCGTTCGCGGGTGATCCCATACTTTTCGCCCAGCTGCTCAGTGGCCTCGCCCAGGGACACCGTCCATTCGCCGGGCATGTCCGGGTTGACCAAACGCCAGCCCAGGGTGGTGGAGGAGAGGGACAGATCGCCGGCCGGGAAGGGGCGCTCCGTCTTGGGCAGCACCCACGGCGCCCGGCTCATCGACTCGGCGCCACCCACCAGCACCAGCTCGGCGTCGCCGACGTTGATTTGGCGGGATGCGATCATGGCCGCGTCCAGGGAGGAGCCGCACAGGCGGTTGACCGTGGTGCCGGGGATGGAGGTGGGCAGCCCGGCCAGCAGGGTGGCCATGCGTGCCACGTTCCTGTTTTCCTCCCCGGCGCCGTTCGCGTTGCCAAACACCACCTCGTCAATCCTGGTTACGTCCAGCCGGGGCGCGCGGGCCACGGATTCCCGGACCACGTGTGCGGCCAGGTCATCCGGGCGGACCCCGGCCAGGGTGGATCCAAATTTGCCGAAGGGTGTGCGGACAGCGTCGTAAAGGTACGCGTGGTTCATGGCAGTTCGTCTTTCTGGGTGGCTGCTTCGGCCGGCTCGTTGTCGAGGCCGGCAAAGACTTCCTGGGCGGTCTTGAAGGCCGTGTTGGCGGAGGGGACCCCGCAGTAGATGGCGGTTTGGAGCAGGATCTCTTTGATCTCGTCCCGGGACAGTCCGTTGCGCAGCGCCGCCCGGAGGTGCATGGCCAGTTCTTCCCAGTGGCCGTGGGCCACCATGGCGGTAATGGTCACCGCGGAGCGCATCTGCCGGCTGAGGCCCGGCCGGGTCCAGATGCCCCCCCAGGCGATGCGGGTGATCATGTCCTGGAAGTCGGCGGTGAAGCCGTCCATGGCCGCGCCGGCCCGGTCAACATGGGCGTCCCCGAGCACTTCGCGGCGGACGGCCAACCCGGCGCGGTACACCTCCGCCGTGGTGGCCTCCGGCGTGACTGCGCCTTGGGGCGGCACGTCTTCGGATCCGGCGCTGCCGGGCTGGGGTGCTGTTGTGGCGGTCATGGCTGGTTCCATTCGATCAGGCTGCGGAGCAGCCGGGCCACTTCGCCGGGCGCTTCGGCCGGGGCCAGGTGGGAAACATGCGGGAGGGTCACGGAAAGCGCCCCGTTTGGTGAGGGAGCGTTGGGGGTGGCGTTGACGGCGTCCACCATGGCCTGCGCCATCTCCGGCGGCGCCACGGTGTCCTCCTCTCCGGCCACGGCCTGGAACGGCACCCTGATCCGGCCCAGTTCGCCGCGGACGTCAAAGCCGGCCAGAGCGCCGCAACAGTGGGCGTAGCTGAAGCGGTCGGCGTCCCGCAGGGAATGGAGCAGCCGGCTGGCCAGGACGGGGTCGCGGTCCATGGACCCCTTGGCAAACCAGCGCTGGGCCGAGCCTTGGATCATGACGGGCGTGCCCTGGGTGCGGACGGTATTGGCCCTCTCGGCCCACGCTTCGGGTGAGCCGAGCTTGGGCCCGGAGCACTGCACGGACAGGCCCAGGAGCCGCGTTCCGTGGTCAATTCCGAGCTGCAAACCCACTGCCCCGCCCAGGGAGACGCCGGCGTAGTGGAATTGTGCGCCCGGGGCGATCGAATCAACCAGTGTGATGACGGCTTCCGCGAGCCCGGCGACGGTGAAGGGCGACTCCGAGGCCGGGGACACCCCGTGCCCCGGCAGGTCCCAGGCAACCACGTCCACAGGGGTGCCGCCGTCGTTCTGGCCGCCTGTCCCGCCGCCTGTGCCGCCGCCCAGGAGGGCCCCCACGTGCTCCCACAGCACGGAGGAAGTGCCCAGTGAACAGCCCACCACCAGCAGCGGGTGCTGCCCGAGGGGCCGCTGCGGGGACAGCAGCACCGCCTTGACGGCGGGCACGCGGGTGTCCACGACCATTTCCCTTGCCTCACTCATGGCTGGTTCCTTCCGGCGCCCACTGGGGGTGGGCGGCAAATATTCGTGTGACAATTGCACGGCTTTCACCCAGGTAGCCGGCAGGATCCAGCAAGGCGTCCAGCCCGGCATCGGACAGTGCATGCCGCGGCACGGCGTCCCGCAGGAGCCGGGCGAATTCCGCCCCCTGGTCCCCGGCGGGTGCTGCCAGGGCCCGGTCCACCACGGCCTGGAACAGTTCCCTGCCGCCGGCGCTGCCGCCCCCGTCGCTGAGCAGGGGCACCACGGCGGCACTGACTGCCTCGCTCAAGAGCAGCGCGCCGCTGAGTCCCAGGTTGCGGCGCATGGCGGCCGGAAAAACCTGCAGGCCGCAGGCCACTTCGCGCAGGGCGGCCAGGGCGCCGCCAGCCAGTTGTAGGAGGGACAGCAGTGCGGCCCACTCACTGTGCCAGGCGCCGTCAGGGCGTTCGTCGACGGACAGGGCGGCCGCCAGGTGCAGTTGTGCCGCATGGTGGGGGGCTGCCAGGGCCGCACTGCGCACCAGCACGGACAGGATGGGGTTTTGCTTCTGCGGCATGGCCGAGGAAACGCCGCGGCCCGCGGCCCGGGGCTCGGCCAGCTCGCCAAATTCCGGACGGCTGAGCAGCAGCACATCGTTGGCGACCTTCCCCGCCGCGTCACACAGGGAGGCAAGGGCGTCACCCAGGGCTGTCACGGCGGCCCGGTTGGTGTGCCACGGCGCCGGCGCCGCAGCCAGGCCCAGCTCACGGGCCCAGGAATCGGCCAGCGTGAAAGGATCCGTGCCCGCGCTGGCGGCCAGGACGGAGCCGGCAGCCAGCGTCCCGGACGCCCCGCCGAACTGCACCGGGAACTCGATGGCGTCCAGTCGTGCTGCAGCCGACGCGAGCCCGTGGAACCATTGCGCCGCCTTCAGCCCAAAGGTGGATGGCAGGGAATGCTGGGTCAGCGTCCGTGCCACCTGCAGCGTGTCGAGGTGGGATTTGGCCAAGCCGGCCAGTCCCGCAGCGGCACCCGCCACGTCCTCCCGGAGGGGGGCCACGGCCTTCCGGGCCAGCCACATCAGGGCGGTGTCGAGCACGTCCTGGCTGGTCAGCGACGCATGGACGGCAGCAGCCGCCGGCGCATTGCGGCCGGCCACCAGGGTGCGCAGGCGCGCCACGATGGGGATCACGGGGTTCCCCCCTCCCTGCCCGGCCGCCGCCAGTTCCGCGGCGTCGAAGGAGCCTTCCCGCACCGCTTCCTGGACCGAGGCGGCTGAGCCGGCCGGGGCCAGGCCCGCATTTTCCAGGACCGCGACCCACGCGGATTCAACCGCGAGCACGGCCGCCACCACGGCGTCGTCGTCCGTCAGCGACCTCAGCTGCGGGTCGGCGGTGGCGGGGGAAAGCAGGCCAAAGGTGCCGGGCACGGACCTCACGCTCCCTGGGCTGGGGCGTGCCGGGCGCCGTCGAACTCCAGGAACACGGTCTCGCCGTCACCTTGGAGGCGCAGGTCCCAGCGCAGGCCGCCGTCGGGCTCGCGGCTGGCCAGCAGGGTGGACCGGCGCTCCTCCGGGAGGGAAGCAAGCAGGGGGTCGGCGGCGAGGGCCGCGGTGTCCTCGGGCAGGTAGATCCGGGTGAACAGGCGGTTGGTGAGCCCGCGGGCAAACAGCACGACGGCGATGAACGGTGCCGCTCCGGGGCGGGTGGCGCCGGGGTTGACCGTGGTGAAGGTGTACCTGCCCGTGTTGCCTGTCGAGGCGCGGCCCCAGCCGGTGAAGGTGTAGCCGTCGCGGACCAGGGAGCCTGTTTCGGCGACAACGTTGCCGTCCGCATCGGGCTGCCAGATCTCCAGGATGGCGTCCGGGATGGGAGCTCCGGCGCCGTCGGTGACAGTGCCCTGCAGGCGGATGCTGCCGGGGCGTCCGGGGGCGGCGAGCTCGTTGTCCTTCTCAAAGGGCAGGGCGTAGCCGAAGAAGGGCCCCACAGTTTGGCCTGGGGTTGGGGTGAGATTATCCATGGTGTTCGCCGTCCTCGCCGAGTGCCTCAGTTTCCGTCCAGGTCCGCTTCGGGCCGGTCAGGACGATGTCCCAGTTGTAGCCCAGGGACCATTCGGGGGAGGTGAGCTCGTGGTTGTACGTGGCCACGAGCCTGTCCCGGGCGTCCTGGTCCACGATGGATTGGTAAATGGGGTCCAGCGGAAAGAGCTGGTCCCCGGGGAAATACATTTGCGTGATGATCCGCTGGGTGAACTCGCTGCCGAAGAGTGAAAAGTGGATGTGCGCCGGGCGCCAGGCGTTGATGTGGTTCTTCCACGGGTACGCGCCCGGCTTGATGGTGGTGAACGCGTAGGATCCGTCCGCGCCGGTGATGCAGCGGCCCACGCCCGTGAAGTTCGGGTCGATGGGGGCCGGGTGCTGGTCGCGCTTGTGGATGTACCGGCCCGCCGCATTGGCCTGCCAGATTTCCACCAATTGCCCGGCCACGGGGCGGCCGTCGCCGTCGAGCACCTTGCCCGCCACCTTGATGCGTTCGCCCTGGGGTTCGCCGTTGTGGACGATGGTCAGGTCCGCCTCGAGGGGGCTGACATCCTGGTGGCCGAACGCGGGGGAGGCAAGTTCAATGGTTTCCGGGTCCGTGTGGTGCAGGTTTTTGGTTGGGTGGCGCAGGATGCTGCTCCTGTAGGGGGCGTAGTCCAGGCTGGGCTGCGTCAAGGGTGCAGCACCTGCTGCCAGGGACTGGCGGTACGTGGAGGCAATGGCCTGGATCTCGGCGCTCATTTCCTGCTGGGTGTTTTGCCGCGGGCTGGTCATGGTGCCTTCCTTTCCTGTGTTTGCTGGGTGGTTGTTTGCTGGGTGGTTGTTTGCTGGGTGGTTGGGTTCAAATTCGTGTTGTGGCTTGGCCGTGCATCAGGCGCTGGAATGCCGCAGGCCGTATTGGACTGCGTGCCGGACGGGCGCGTTGGGCGCGCCGTAACCGTCGTAGCCGCCGCGCCTCTCAACCATTTCAAAGAACACGCTGCCCACCGTGGCGGTGTAAAAGTGCAGAAATTCGCCGTCTGCGTCCCTGTCGTAGAGCAGGTTCAGCTCCCGCAGGGTGTCCAGGAAGTCCGGTTCCAGGTCAAAGCGGGCCGCCAGGTCCTGGTAATAGTTTTCCGGGATGTCCAGGAATTTCAGGCCGCGTTTCCTGGCGGCGCGTGCCGTGGCAACCAGGTCGTCCACGGCAAAGGCGATGTGTTCCTGGTAGCTCTTGTGGACGCCGTCGCCCTGCTGGATGAGCGGGGCCAGGTTGAGGACAAGGCGCACGCCGCGGTTGGAGGTGTCCATGACCTGGGAGCGGACCAGGCCTGTGGGGCTCGGCACCTCCGCGAAGGGCTGGGGTTCCAGCGCCAGGGCGCTGGTGTAGAACAGCACGGCTTCGTCAAAGTGCTGCCATGGCTGGGCCAGGTTCACGTGGTCGATGACAGCCCCCGGCCTTCTGCCGCCCCGTCCGGCGGCGCCGGGGCCGAATTCGCTTGTCCACGCCGCCGCGCCGTCGGCGCTGCCCTGGCACAGGAAGATTTCCGTGGAGTCGGGGGCGGCGATGCCCTGGAAGACTTCCTCGTCCGCCTGCGACTTGCGGGGAACCACCGGGGCCAGGAGCTGCTGGGCCCGGGATGACGCCAGCAGGGGATTCTCGACGTCGAAGCCAAGGGCCGAGATGGCAGGCTCCGCACTCTCCGGGGCTGCCTCGTTGATGACCACGCGCGCCTGGCCCATGGTCCACAACTGGACGTCCTTGGTGCGGTGTCGCCCCTCGGACGTGAAGCCAAGGTGTCCCAGCAGTGTCTCCACGGCAGGGGTGCTGGCGGCCTTGACCTCGGCAAAATTGAACCCGGTGGGCTCGGGGACCCGGGGGAGCGTGGCCATGCGCAGGGGCAGCCGTTCCGTTTCGCCTGCCGACGCCAGCCAGGCGGCGCCTTGCTCCTGGAGCCAAACCAGGGAACGCATTGCGTCAACGGCGGTTCTCGTGACATCGGACTGGCGGAAGACGTCGTTGAAGATTTCCAGGGAGACGGGACCGTCGTACCCGGTGCGGGCCAGGTGCCCCATGAACTTGGCGAGGTTGAACTGGCCCTCCCCGGGAAAGACCCTGTAGTGGCGGCTGAGGGACAGCACGTCCAGGGAAAGCTTGGGGGCGTCCGCAACCTGGACAAAGAAGATCTTTCCGGCTTCCAGCTTTTCAATTGGGGCGGTGTCCCAGTCGCGGGAGAGGATGTGGAAGGAATCCAGGCAGGTCCCCAAATTGGGGTGGTCCACGGCCTGGACCAGGCGGTGGGCGTGCTCAAAGTCGTTGACATACCGGCCCCAGGCCAACGCCTCGTAGGCAACCTTGACGCCGTGGTCCCCGGCTAGGCCCGCCAACTGGGCCAGCTGCGCAGCGAGGACGTCGTCCTCCCCGCGCGTGGCGGTGGCCACGTTGGAACACACCAGGATGGTGTCGATGCCCAGCCTGTCCATGAGTGTGAATTTCGCAGCGGCCCGGCGGAGGTTGGCTGAGAGCTGTTCATCGTCCACGCCGTCGAAGTCCCGGAAGGGCTGGTAGAGGTCAAGGGACAGGCCCAAGTCCGCCGCCCGGCTCCTGACTTCCTCCGGGCTCATGGCGGAGGTGACAAGGTCCTGTTCAAAGATTTCAATTCCGTCAAAGCCGGCCCTGGCACAGGCGGCCATCTTCTCCTCGAGCGTGCCTGACAGGCAGACAGTGGCGATTCCGGTGCGCATCAGCCGGCCGCCCCGCTGAGCAGCGGCTGGGTTCCATGGCTGGTGGCCGCTGTTGCGCTGCCTTCGCGTTCAACCATGTCCAGAAAGTGGGTGCGCATGTGGTCGGCGTCGGCGTCCCTGCCGGTAAACAACCGGAAGGCGTCCGCCGCCTGGCCCACGGCCATGCGTCCGCCGTCGAGGACCAGGCAGCCCCGCTTGCGTGCATGCTGCACCAGTTCAGTCTCGATGGGCCGGTACACAATGTCGGCCACCCAGTGGTGCGGGGTCAGCAATTCCAGGTCAAAGGAGGCGCCGGGGTGCTCCTTCATGCCCATGGGGGTGCAGTTCACCAGGCCGTCGGCGCCCGGCACCAGCATGTCCAGCCCGCCAATGCCGCCACCGGAGACTGTGCGGTCCGGGAACAGGCCCTGAAGTTCTTCAGCCCGGCTGACGGCCCGGCCGCCATCCATGTCCACCAGGTCCAGGTGTTGCACCCCGGCGCTGAGGAGGGCGTACGCCACAGCCGAGCCCGCCCCGCCGGCGCCGAGTTGGACCACGCGGCCCACGGGGGCGTTCGGCAGCCCGGTGGCAAAGGCCCCGCCGAAGCCCGAGAAGTCGGTGTTGTGGCCAATAAAGCCACCGTCCCGGATCAGCACGGTGTTGACGGCGCCAAGCCTGCGGGCGTCCTCGGACACCTCATCGAGGAAGGGCAGCACCAGCTGCTTGCAGGGGTGGGTGACGTTGAGGCCGTTGAAGCCCATGCGGGCGGCGGCTTCCAGCAAGTCGCCGACGGCGGTGGGGGCCAGTCCAAGTTCCAGCAGGTCGATGGGGCGGTACAGCAGGCGCAGTCCCTGGCGGTCGGCTTCGCGTTCGTGCAGGGCCGGCGACAGGGAGGGCAGGACGCCTTCCCCGATGAGCCCCAACAAATATGACTCGGCTCGAATACTCATGCGCATGGCTCCTTTGGGGTTGTCACCGCGGGCCGGGAAGGTGGGTCCGTCCGGCGGACGCTCCGGTGACATGAATGACATTACAACACTTGTTCGTATTTTGTACAGATGTTCACATCTTGAACATCGTGAAAAGTTATCTGACGGGCAATTTGACGGACAGCTCGGCGGCGGCGGATTTCAGCAGCGGAACATGGGCCACCATCTGTTCAATGGTCAGCCGGAATATCGGGGCCGCAATGGCCAATGAGGCAAACGCAACGCCCTGGGCATTGAGTACCGGCACGGACACCGCGCGCATGCCCAGTTCGTTTTCCTCGTCCATGACGGAATAGCCCTGGCTGCGCACCCGGGCAATCTCTTCACGGAAGGTGTCCCTGTCCGTAATTGACCTGGCGGTCAGGGGCTTGAGTTCCAGCTCCTCCACCAGCCGGGTCCGGTCGGCATCCGCCGCGAAGGCCACCAGCGCCTTGCCCACGGAGGTGGTGTGGAGCAAGCCCAGGTGGCCTGGATCGCTGGTAACGCGGAATGTCTGGGGTCCGTCCACCTTGCTTACGGTGAGGTGCCGTTCGCCGTCGCGCACGGAAAGTATGGTTGCCTCGCCCGTCACGTCGGTGACCCGCTGCAGGATGGGCATGGCAGTGCCGGCAAAGCCGTGGTGGTTGGAGACCTGCTGGCCCAGCTGGAAGACGCGCAGGCCCAGCCGGTACAGCCGGCCGTCCGGTTCGTAGTCAACAAAGCCGTCCCGGGTCAGTGAGCCCAGCAGCCGGTAGGTGGTGCTGAACGGCAGGGCGGCCAGCTTGGAGAGTTCGGAGGCACTGGCCCCCCGCGGCTCCGAGCCCAGCAGCACCAGCAGCCCCAGCGCCTTGCCGATCATGTCAGTCTTGGTGTCCTCAGTCACAGTCATGGTTCCATGTTGCCACATGGTGGGAGCTGTGACTAGATGGTGAAAGTAATCCTTGACAAGTGACGCCAGTCACGGTCATGATTTCTACATAGCACAAGTCGTTGCCACAATGTGGAAACGCCGCGAAAACTTTGAACTACGCAACACGCCAGTATTTTGAGACACCGCAGTCACACAAAGGAATCCGATGAAACAAACAATGCGCCTCAGCGAGCGAGGCCTGGCCCCCACTGAAGGGACTCCCAAGAAGGCAGCCCTGGCCAGCTTCCTGGGCAGCGCGGTCGAATACTACGACTTCTTCATTTTTGGATCTGCCGCGGCATTGATCTTCCCCCACGTCTTCTTCCCCAGCGCAGATGCCAACGCCGCCATCATGTCCTTTGCCACGTTTGGCTTTGCCTACGTTGCCCGGCCCTTCGGAGCTGTCATCCTGGGCCATTTTGGCGACAAGATCGGCCGGCAAAAGGTCCTGCTTTTCACCTTGGTCCTCATGGGCGGATCCACATTCATCATTGGCTGCCTGCCGGACTTTGCCACGGTGGGTTGGCTGGCGCCGATCCTGCTGGTGCTGGCCCGCCTGTGCCAGGGACTCTCCGCAGCCGGTGAGCAGGCAGGGGCTTCGTCCCTGACGCTCGAACACGCCCAGGACCACCAGCGCTCCTTCTTTACTTCGTGGACGCTGACCGGCACGCAGGGCGGGCAAATCCTGGCGGCCCTCATTTTCATCCCCGTGGTTGCCCTCCCGGACGACATCAAGTACGGCATCGGCTGGCGCATCCCGTTCTGGGTCAGTGCCATCGTGGTGGTCATTGCCTTCTTCATCCGCAGGTCCCTGGCCGAGCCGCCCGCGTTTGCGGAGGCCAAGAAGAACGACCAGATTGCCAAGCTGCCCATTGCCGAACTGCTCAAGCACCACTGGCGCGACGTTGTCAGGGTTATCTGCTGCGCGTTCATTGCTGCCGTCAGCACGGTCTTTGGCGCCCTGGCCATCAAGTATGCCCAGGACGTGGCGCACGTGAACAACACCATCACCCTGTGGCTGGTGGTCGCCGCCAACTTTGTGGCCTTGTTTACCCAACCGATGTTCGGCAAGCTCGCGGACCGGATCGGCCGCAAGCCTGTCTTCATTTACGGCGCCCTGGCCAGCGCGGTCATGACCCCGCTGTTCCTGCTGTCCCTGGAATCGGGCAGCGTGCCGCTGATGTTCCTTGTCTCGATTGTCTACTTTGCCTGCGGCTACGCTGCCGCCAATGCCGTCTGGCCATCCTTCTACGGCGAAATGTTCAGCACCAAGGTCCGTTTTTCCGGCCTCGCCATTGGCACCCAGATCGGCTTCCTGATGGCAGGCTTTGCACCCGCCATTGTTGCCGCCATGGGCGGAATCAAGCCCGGCGGGTGGGTCCAGATCAGCATCTTCACCGGAGTCATCTGCATCATTGCCGCCGTCTCGGCCTCAACGGCCAAGGAGACGTTCAAGGTCCCCACGGCGGAACTGGGCCGCTAGCCCCCTTGCCAAGAACGACGGCGGCACCCGGCTTGCGCTTTCAGCGCGCGGCGGGTGCCGCCGTCGTGCGGGAAGAAGAATTTCATCAAAATTGCCGATGGATTTAATGTGGGCAACAGCTTGGGTTAGAC
>NZ_JAJLOZ010000025.1:0-52907 GCF_025548615.1 Arthrobacter sp. A2-55
AATTTTTCCCCTGCCTTGGGGCCTGTAGGGGGCCGAGTGAGTCAGGTGGATCCCTAGTTTCGCGCAGGTCCGTGCCAGGGACTTATCAGACATGGCCGCTCCGTTGTCGAGGTAGGCGGTCCCGGGGACGCCGTGGGTTTGCACGGCCGGGCGCAACACCGCTGAGAGCCGTATGGCGTCCTCGGCATACGCCCAGCGGGCGGCGGTGACCATGCGGGAATGGTCGTCAAGGAACGCGAACAAATACGTCTTCCTCCCTCCGATGCGGGGCCCGTGGAGCGCGTCGCCGACCCAGATTTCATTGCAGTGGTCCGTTTCGAAGCGGCCGGTGGCCATTGCCCTGATGCCGGTGGAAATGTTCTTGGCCCGAAAGTGGCGCAGCAGCGTTGTCTCCGACGGGGCCTGCCCCAGGGTTTCGGTGATGATCCGTTTGACCTGGGCCGCGGTCCGGTTGGGTTTCTCC
The DNA here is from genome assembly GCF_025548615.1 of Arthrobacter sp. A2-55. NCBI lineage: Bacteria > Bacillati > Actinomycetota > Actinomycetes > Micrococcales > Micrococcaceae > Arthrobacter > Arthrobacter sp. A2-55. Next base: position 464 of record NZ_JAJLOZ010000025.1, read on the forward strand.
CGTTTGAGGGATTCGGCCAGCAGCAGGATACGGGCGTCCGTCACCGGGCCACAGGAACGCTCGTCGGGTTTGAGGGCGTCGAATCCGCCGTCCCGCCAGGCTTTGATCCAGCGGTCCAGTGTCTCCCTGGAATAGCGGCGGGTCCCGCCAAAGGGCCACAGGTGCTCGGTCGCGGCGATTTCCTTCACCAAAGGCCCGCGCTGGCGGGTGCTCAGGGACGGGTCCGCAGCGGCCCTAATGACCTGGTAGCGGAACAAGGCGATCTTTTCCCGATGTTCCTTGCGCATCAACGGCGTGGTCGCGCGCGGAGTTATAGAGGCGGGCACCGGGGAAGCGATGGCGGCTAATACCGGCGGGGCGCACAGGGGCCCGGCAGGCAGGTGGGCGGAAGCACTCATGATCAGGGCAGTCCTTTCAAAAGGAGTGGAATCAGGGACCATGCCGCCACCCGGGAAGCCGGGGGCGGCACGTGCATCCAACCCTTGCCGCTTTACCGCCCCGCCGGCAGGGCGGGCTGGCGTTGCACCGGGCCGGGCCAACCGGTGGTGCTGAAGAACCACGGCCCGTGCCCGGCCAGGGCGGCATAGTGCCACGGCATGCTGACCACCACGCCCTGCCCGGAGGAGTGTTCGCCTGCCAGCACCTGGGCATGGGCCAAAAGCATGCCCAGTGCGTTGGCCGCAGGCGTGGGTGCCGGTGCAGGCCAGAACCCCAGGGCCTGGGCCGTGGCGCGGTGCACCCGTGCGGTGAACGCAGCAAAAATGGCCGGGGCATTGGCGGTAAAGGTCCGTAGCCAGTCCCGGACGGTCGTTGCCGGGCGATCCACCACCGCGGCGATCCTCCGGTGACCCAAACCGCCAACAGTACTCAGCTCGATCGCGTAGGCGATCACCGCGGCAGCATCAGCCCGGCGTGCAGCCAACAACGCAGGCAGCAGGACATGGGTGGCACCGCAACCACAACACCGTCCCCTGCGCGGCGTCACCGCACAATTCACCACAAGGGACGTACCTTCACGGATGGTCCTTGCCCTGGCAAAGCCCCACGGCCGAAGCCGGCCCGGGCACCGCGGACAAACAAGATCACGCGCGATGAGCTGGGATTCGACAGCGGCAGGATCGTGGCTTACCGTGAGCACAGCGCGACTCGTTTCGCGTTAGAGCGACCTGGTGCGGCCTTAGAAACTGGCACCGGGTCGTTCGCTATTTAGGATCAAGGGCTGTCGTCAGCCTGACGCCGCCAATGAACAACGTCAAGAGCCCACAGGAAAAACCATTCACAAAAAGTTCATGGGCACGCAACGCGCCTACCCACGGTCATCCACAGCGACGCGCAACAGCAGGGCGTGTTTCGCGAATCATTCCAACGCAGTGGCTTCTTGAAGCGTTCGAGGGGCCGGACCATACTTGAAGCACTTCCGAGTATCGGATTGGAGACACATGGCGGACCAGGAATCGTCCACGGCGGGCAACGAGGCTAGGCGCACGCCCCAGGGCGAGCTTGCTCGAAAGCTTCATCTTTTGCTTGACGTCGCTGTCGCGGAGAGAGGTGAGGCACTGACTTTTCCGGAAATTCGTGCCGCGATGACTGTTCGTGGGGTGGGATTGTCCCGGGCGCGGTGGTCCTACATGAAGGATGGCAATGGTCGCCTGGTCCAGGACCGGCCGCTGTTGACCGCACTGGCTGACTATTTCAACGTGGATCCCGAGTATTTGCTCAGTGTCGAGGATGTCGAGACTCCTGAGATGGTCGGCCGGCAGCTCGAGTTCATCAAGTCGCTGCGGGCCGCCAGGGTCAAGTCATTTGCGGCAAAGACTCTCGGTGACGTCTCGCCGGAGACTTTGGAGATCATCGTTGACTACTTGGATCAGGATATTGCCCTGCATCCTGGGGAAGGGCCGGCCGCCGATTAAGGAGATAGTCCTGATGGGCGTCCAATAGTTCCTTGATGCGCTCTTCAGCCACTGAATAGCGCGGTGACCTGCCGTGCCGGCGGCCCTGGACGATGTCCACGACGACGGCCCCCGTTTTTTCAAGCGCAATCAGGTGCTGGGCAACGCTTGCCTCGCTGGCACTGACGGCTTCAACGATGTCCCCGCGCGGGACCGGCCCGCTTCCTTCCAGATACCGGATGATTTCGAGGCGCGCCCGATTGCCGAACGCCTCGATTGACGCTTCGACATCGGCCGTCCAGGCCAGGTCTACGGGGTGCGTGATCTTAGGCATGGTTCAATTCTGCACCATTTATCCACAGAATGACATAGTAGGGGTTGACATCAGGAATCCATGAACTGACACTGGTTTATATCCTCTCTGGGATTTTGGTGCGCAACTGGGATCCCTACCGTGGTCGCAATGCAGTCGCTCCCTTTGGACAGTGTGGTGGCCTACCCCAAATAGTGTGCAGTTTCTCGTGAACGAAGACGATGATGGTCTCTTACCCGTCAAATCGAAGGCCCCACCGCAAAGACCAACTTCCGGACGATTTCAGGCCCGGTTCCAAGGCTCACGGTCCAGATATTGGTGGTGAAGATGTCATGACGGCCGTGGGCGATATTTCCCAGTTTGTTCGTTCCCGCCTGGCCAGGGCTGGGTTCCCCCACGAGCTCGAGGACGTACTGCAGGACATCCGCCTCGCAGTGTGGTCCGGTGTGTCGCGGGGACGGTACCGGCCGCTGCCGGGCGTCCGCTTCGGGGCGTGGGTTCAGGGCATTGCCAACCACGTGTGTGCGGCCCACATCGCGAAGGCCGCTGCCCGCTACGCCGTTCCCCTGTTCTCGGCGGAATCCGACGACCAACCGAGCGTCGATCGGCCGCAGGACGTTGTGGCGGAGCCTTCCGGGGTTGCCGATCGGGAATGGGCCCTGGACGTCCTGAAGCTGACACGGATGTGTGCCGGCGAGGAAGCCTGGGGGTCAGCCATGTTCCTTCTTTTGGATGAATATGACGACAGTCAAGGCGCGGCAACCGCCGTGGCCGACCGTGCCGACACCCCGGCCTATCGCCGGGCGCACAGGGATTTGAATTTCGTGCGCCAAGTGGCCATCACGGTCAGGAACGCGCTGGCCGTGGTGGATTGCGACAAAGCAAATGCCGACGCAATGGCCGTGAGTGCCTCGAAATGCCTGCCCACTGAACTGCACCGGGCCATCGCGGCAACAATCGTTGTTCCCGGGTTGAGCGGACCGGAACGTCTCGCCGCCCTACGCGTCATTGGCGCCAAGACCAACGTCACGCCGAGATACGTCGCCGTGCAGACCGGACGTGCCAGGGCACTCTACCTGGCGGCACTGAAAGTCATCGGGATGTCGCAGCCGCCCCAGGCCGTAGCCTCATAGTCCCCAAGCCAACAGCGTCGCTGCACCCGGCCTTCTTGCGTTCCGGGGGCTTGGACGTACTGACAATTTGAAAGCGGCAGACAACACCCGTGTTGTCTTGATGGCACGACGGCGTGGCGTGGCTTGAGAGGGCCGCTCCGGTTCCGCTGCGGCCGGGTCATGCGGCGTTTGCTCCTGGGCCGCATGGACGGGTAAAGGAGGTCTCCAATGCGCGGACCAACAGCATGGAAAAGCTACCTGCCCCGTTCCCGGCGACAGTGGTTCCTGATCGTACTCCTGGGCGTCATCGCAGTCGTGGTTGCGGCATTGTGTCTGTCACCGGGAACCGCCACACCCCAACGGGCCGCCGGTGTCCCAACTTCCCAACCCCCACCTTCTCAAATCCCGGTGGGCCAAACAGCAGCGGCCCAAGGGCCGGGACCCACAGCTGCACCGACCACTCCAATGGCCGCCTCTGTCGTGTCGCCGGGGGAGCCCCAGACTCTCGATTTCAAGAAGTACGCCGTGGCCACAGCCGAGGCGCTGTACACCTGGGACAGCCGCACGTCGACCTACACGCAGGTGTATGCGCGCGTGCGCAGCTGGTGGGTGGTCTTGGCCGACGGGTCGAACCCGCTCACTGTCTACACCCACGAGTTCGAGGGGACCGGCATCAACGCCGCCGCCTTCGCGCAACTCACGGCCTACAAGGCCTACCGCACCGCCACGGCCGTCCAGTCGAGTTGTGATGGGCAGCTGGCCCAGGTCAGGGACCATCCAGCGCCCTGGAAGGGACTGCACGTCTGCACCGTGACACTGAGCGTGACGGACCGCTCGACGACGGACCCCCATGCCACCCCCTACAGCGTCCCGGTCAGTGTCATGGTGAACTGCCCGCCGGCAGCAACAGCGCCGTCGAATCGGTGCGTGCTTGTCGGCTTCACCACCACTGCCAGCAGAATCGTCTACTGATGCCCGCGGCGGCCCTGGCCACGATCGCGAAAGCCCGACTGATCCAACGCGCCCTGGCCGCCCTGGTCGTGTTGGTGCCCGTGGGAATGGCAGCCGCGGCCGGCGGCGCCAGCCTTCTCACTGCCCGCCTCGCCGACCCAAACACGGCATGTTTTGCGGCCTCCCGAGACACCGCGGCCGCGGGCAAAGTGTCCCGACAGGCCGTCCCGCCGGCCAACGGCACGGCGGACCTGACGCTGCCGGGACCCGACGGCATCCCCCTGACCCTTGACGAGCGCCAGCAGCGCATCGCGGTGAGCTATATCTCCGTGGGATCAAACCTGGGGGTGCCGGCCCGGGGGATCGAGATCTCCCTGATGGTCGCCCTCCAGGAATCGGGGCTGCGGATGCTGGCCAACCCTACCGTCCCGGAGTCCCTGTCCATGCCCAACGACGGCCTGGGCTCCGACCACGACTCCCTGGGCTCGGCTCAGCAGCGGCCCAGTGCCGGGTGGGGCAGTGCCCGGCAACTGATGACACCGGCCTACAACGCCGAAGCCTTCTTCGGTGGCCCCCAGGGCCCCAACCACGGCTCACCGCGCGGGCTGCTTGACATCCCCGGGTGGGAGTCCATGACACTGGGAGCGGCGGCCCAAGCCGTGCAGGCATCAGCCTTCCCCGAACTCTACAAACGCTGGGCGCCCACGGCGGCAGCCCTCCTCAACGCCGCCGGCGGAACCGCAGGCCTGCAGGCGTGCCCGGCACCGGGACCCCCAGACAATTCTTCGCCACCGGCAATTCCCGCACATCTGGGTGCAACCCGGACGGCGATTCTCCGCTACGCCCGGGAGGGCGTGGGTGGCAGCTACATCTGGGGCGGGACGCAATTCAAGGCCTGGGACTGCTCCGGCTATGTGCAGTGGATCTACGCCCAGGCCGGGATCCGGCTGCCCCGCACCGAACAATGGCAGGCAGGCCGGCCCACGTCCACGCCGCAGCCCGGCGACCTCGTCGTCCAGAACCCGGACGGTCCGAACCACTGGGCCCACATCGGCATCTACGCCGGCAACGGCATGATGTACAGCGCCCTGAACCCATCCGTCGGCACACTCCTCCACCCCGTCAGCTGGAACACCGGAACCCGGTACTTCACCGTCCTGGGCAAAAAATAGCAACCGAGCGGCAAATGGGCACCCAGGTCATGCGGCGGAGTCGAAATCGGGCATGGAAGGGAAGAGGCAAACGCACCGTCTGCCTTCACCGTCCGGATGGAGTAGTGTCATGAATTTCGCGCCCGTGGACCCTGGAATCGTCCCCAACAGCAACTTCCCGTTCCTGGACTCCCTGAAACAAATCGGCGGAGGAATCCTCGTCGGGGCCTTCATCGTGATCGCCATCGTCGCCATCATCGGCGCGGCCATGCTGCTCGCCGGAAAACTCAGCCAGTCATCCCGGCTCGCCTCAGGAGGTGGCATGATCCTGCTGTGGACCGGCCCGGTCGCCGCGATCCTCGGCGGGATCAACGGCTACATCCTGTGGTCGCAAACCGCCTTCCACCTGGGCTTCTGAGCAACCGTCATGCCAGCACTGGAATGCACCCTCGGGGGATGGTGGCCCCTGGGCTGCGGAATCGCCTCCGCCGCCAAGGACAGCGCCACCTCAATCCTTGGTGGGTTCTTTGCCGGAATCTTGGAGAGCATCGCCTCCTGGCTGTGGTCCTTCATCTCCGGGGCCTTCGGCGTCTCCAACGTCGACGCCTCCCAATGGACCGCCGTGCACGGGCTGACCGGCTGGTGGGTCATCGTCATGATGACGCCCCTGGTGGTGGTCATGATCCTCCAACTTCTCTCCGGCCTGGTGGCCCAGCAGCCGCGCCGGATCTGGCGCGCCCTGATCGGCGGCTTCCTCGCCGTCCCGGCGGTCGGAGGGGCCGTGTACTTGATGCAGGCCCTGACCCACGTCAGCGACAGCGCCTCCACCGCCCTGCTGGACACCATGGGCCCGGACCCCTATGTGGTCTTCATGCGCCTCTTCGGGTTCCGGCGCGGCCCGGCCGGCTCCGGGCAGGCATGGATGGCCACCCCATTCGGAGAGCAGGCTTCGACGGGGGACCCGGCTGTCGGAACCATCCTGATTACCGTCATGGCCACCCTCATTGTCTGGGTCCTGGCATTCATCCTGATGTGCTCGATGATCTTCCGCTCCTTTGCCCTGATCGTGCTGGCCGCGGTCGCCCCGGTCGCCCTGATGCTGATGCCATGGGAGAAGACCAAGTCCTGGGCCGGGCGGTGGTGCGAGATCGTCGTGGCCCTGCTGCTGGCAAAACCCCTGGCGGCGACGATCCTTGCCGTCGCCGTGAAACTCTACGCACACGCGACGTCCTTTGACGGCATGGCCGCCGGCGCGGTCGGCATGGCCCTGGCCTGCGCGGCACCGCTGATGGCCCTGAAACTGGTCGGCTTCGCCGGCGGCGAACTGGCCGCCGCCGCCCAAGCCGCAGGGGGCGGACACATCGCCCAACAAAGCTCCCGCTTTGCCGGCCGGCAACTCGGACAGCAACTGCGCAGCCACCACCTGCTGACCAGCAGCAGCGCGAAAAGCCCCAAGGTCGTCCAGTCAAGCAGCAAGCCGGAAACGGCACACGTGAAGAAGCCGGCCGACGCCAGCCCGGAGCCTGGCGCAGCCCCCGACACGCCCAAGGTCCAACAACGCCCAGGCGGCGCCACCACGCCACCGCCGGCGGCCGCCGCCCCGAAGCCCGGCCAGGCTTCCCCAACAGCAACGCCCGGGCCGGAGAAGAACCCAGGGCGCCCACAGGCATCCCCGGAGCCATCAACGGGCAGCAACACCGCACCGGGAACCGGTCGCAAAACCCGGACGGGCCCCGGCCCGGCAAACCCCGGCCCAACATCCGTCCCGAAGCCACGGCCACCCGCCACCGGGCCCGGCAACCCACCCATCAGACCGCCACAAACGGGAGAGCACCATGAGTGAGAACAGCAACGCACTGCAACCGGTCAGCTTCCCCCGGCACGAGCGACGCGGCGTGATCATCGGCCTGCAGTGGTACCAGCTCGCACTCGCCTGCGGCGGCATCCTCATCGCCGCCCTCTCCTCGGCCATCGGCGGTTCCGGGGCAATCATGGGATCCAGCCCGGCCTGGATGTTCCTGCTGCTCTTTGGCTTCCTGCAGTACGAGCGCACCCCCTACCCCCTCTGGGCGTTCACGGGCGCCCGGTACCTGCTGCGGCGACTGAACGGGCAAACCACCTATTTCCTGCCCACCGAGGACCCGGTCCCGGTCGGCACCCTCGTCCTGCCCGGCGGGCTCGCCACCCTTGCCATCCACCGCACCGCCACCGGTGAGTGCTTCGTCGTCGATGCCCAGGCCCGTGAGGCCTTCGCCGTCCTGCGCTGTACGGCAGGGGCCTTTGCCCTGCTCGACGACGCTGACAAGGCCTACGCCGTCCAAGCCTGGTCCCGCGTCCAGGCCGCCCTCGCCAAGAGGCCCGCCGTTGCCCGAATTGCCATCCAGGACCACACGGTCCAGTTCCCGGCCACCGCCCTCCAAGACTATTACGACCAGCAAACCGCCACCCGCGGCGGCCGCACCCCGGCCACGGGCTGGGGCGACAGCTCCTACCAAGACCTCATCGCCGCCGCCGGAACAGCCTCCAGCCATGAAATCCTCCTCACCCTCGTCATGGACACCACCAAAGCACGGCGGCGGATCCACGACGCAGGCGGCGGAACCACGGGGCTGGAGGCCACCCTGCGCTCGGAAATCCATGCCCTGCGCACCGGGCTGAAAACCCACGGCGTCATCGTGGAGGAATGGCTCAGCGACAGAAGCCTCGCCGCCGCCATCCGCGGAGCGTTCGACCCGGAATCGGTCATGCGCACCTCCCAACGAACCGGCACCTTTAGCGGCGTTGACCCGTCCCAGGCCGGCCCCATGGCCCAGGAAGAACACTGGTCCTACCTCCGCACCGACAGCGGCTTCCACCAAACCTTCTGGATCGCGGAATGGCCCCGCCAAAAAGTCTTCCCCGGCTTCCTCCACCCCCTGGTCTACGTGGGCAGCTTTCGCCACACCGTCACCCAGGTCATCAAGGCCATCCCCACAGACCAGGCCCTCAAGGACATCCGCTCCGCCCACGAAGCCCACGAAACCCGGCGGCGGATCAATGCCAAGTTTGACCGCCCCACCACCCGCGAACAAAGGGCCGAGGAAGAGGAAGTCCAACAGCGCGAGGACGAGATCGTCGCCGGGCACGGCGACGTCCGCCCCGCCGCCTACATCACCATCACCGCTGACTCCCTGGAGGAACTCTCCAGCCACCGGCAGGAACTCGAATCAGCCGCAGCCAGCGCCTTCGTGGAACTACGCCTCCTCGTGGGCGAGCAGTGGCCCGCCTTCATCGCCGGGGGACTGCCCCTCGGGCGGGGGCTGAAATGAAAACCACCCCGCAGGCGATCACGTTCATCCCCAGTCATGAGTCCCGCAGCGACCGGCGGCAACGCCGCCAACTGCAGGGCCACACCGTCGCCGGCCGACAGGAACCCTTCTGGACAAGGATGGGGCCGCTGGCCGGCGACGAGGAAGGAGGCACCAGCACCAACCAGCAGCAGCCCTTCGGGCCGCACTCGTTCAGGGGCCCGCACCGGCTGCACCCGTCCCCGCACCGGGCCTCCACCATGACCTTCGCCGCCGCGTACCCGTTCATCACCGAATCCGGCCTCGGACACGAAGGCACCTACATCGGCAGCGACGTTTTCGGCTCCGGCGCGTTCTCCTACGACCCCTGGGTCCTCTACGACAAGGGCGTCATCAGCGGCCCCTCCATCGTGGTCATCGGCACCGTGGGGACGGGGAAGTCCATGTGCGGCAAATCCTTCGTCGCCCGCTCCATCACCCTGGGCCGGAAGGCCGCCGTCGCCTCCGACCCCAAAGGCGAATGGGTCCCCGTGGCCAACGCCGTGGGCGGGAAAGTCATCTCCGTCGGCCCAGGCCGGTCCACCCGGGTCAATCCGCTCGACGCCGGCCCCCGCTCCAGGGACCTGACCAACGCCCAATGGCAGGCCGTCGTCCGGCAACGCCGCCGCCAACTTCTCGTCGCCCTCGTCTCCCTCATGCGCCAAGGGGTCCCGATGCATCCGGTCGAACACACCGCCCTGGACATGGCCCTGACCGAAGCGGTCGCCGCCAACACGACACCCACACTGCCCATGGTCCTGGACCACCTGCTCAACCCCTCAAGGGAGACCCAGGAACTCGTGGGGCCCGACGGCGGCCGCGCCGTCGCCCACTCCCTGCGGCGCACCGTCTCCGGGGACCTGGAAGGCATGTTCGACGCACCCTCCACCGTCTCCTTCGACGCCGACGCGCCCATGATGGTCATGGACACCTCCGCCCTGATCGGCGCCTCCGAACAAGCCCTCTCCCTGGCCGCCGCCTGCGGGGCCACCTGGCTGGAAGCAGCCATCACCAACCCCGACGGCGGCAAACGCATCGTCGTCTACGACGAGGGATGGCGCATGCTCGCGGACCCCTACATGCTTCTCAAAATGAGTGAACAGTGGCGCCTGGCCCGCACCTACGGCATCGCGAACCTGCTCATCATGCACAAGGTCGCCGACCTGAACGAGATCGGCGACAGCACCAGTGGCCACCGCCAAAAAGCCCTCGGCCTGCTCACCGAGGCCGACACCCGCATCATCTACCGCCAAAAACACGACTCCATGCGCCTGACCAAGGACGCCCTCGGCCTCACCGAGGCCGAATGCGCCCAAGTCGAGGAACTCCCCAAAGGGGTTGGCCTGTGGAAAGTCGGCAACCGCTCCTTCATCGTCGCCAACCAGGTCACCAGCGACGAACTCAAAGTCTTCAGCACCGATCACAGGATGATGCCATGAACCTCGCCCACGCAGACTCCACACCCCTCATCACGACCGGACTGGTCTGCGGGGCAACCTTTGTCGGCTTCAGCGGCCTGACATACGCGGCAGCGAACGTGGCCTCCCACTGGAAATGCGGGCGTGGGCTGGGAGGCCCGCCGAGCCCGGTGGCTGCCGTCGGACTGTTCACCGGTAACCTTGCCGCCATCGGGCAACCCCCACCGGGCTGCAATCTGGGTGTCGGCACCGTCTGGGCCCTTCTCGGCCCGGTGTTGGTCCTGCTCCTGGTGGGAGTCATCGCAGCCTGGCTGCTGTGGCGCAGCTGGCGCCAATCCGGGGCATGGCTTCGCCAGGACATCCTCGGACGGGACGGCATGGCCCAACGGGCCGAAGTCGTGCGCGAATTTGGCCGGCGGGCCGCCCTGAAACGGGGCAGGATCACCCGCCCCGGACTGAAGCACCCGTCGTTGGCTGACGTGTCCTGGAGCCTCGGCGCCTCGCGCGGCACCAAAGTCCACGTCTCGACCGAGGAATCCATGGTCATCCAGGGCGCCCCACGGTCCGGGAAGGGGCTCTTCGTGGTCATCAACGCCATCCTGGACGCCCCAGGGGCGGTGGTGACGACGTCCACCCGTGCCGACAACCTGGCCGTCACCATGCAGGCCCGGGCCTCCGGCGGGCGCCCCGTCACCGTCTTTGACCCGCAGGGCATGTCCGGTCTGGGCTCTACCCTGCGCTGGTCCCCGGTGCGAGGCTGTGAGGACCCCGACGTGGCCGTGCGGCGGGCGATGGTCATCTCCGCTGACTCCAAAATGAGCGGTGAGAACGCCGCCTGGCAAAAGCGGGCACAAATAGTCCTCCAATGCCTGCTCCACGCCGCAGCCCTCTCCGGCGAAGGCATCCAGGCCTTCCGGCGCTGGTCATCGAACCCGACACTGGCCACCGAAGCCCTGGACATCCTGCACGGCCCGCGCGCCGCGCTGGGCTGGCATTCGGACCTGTTGGGCATCCTCGAGGACGACCCTCGAAACACCTCCAACTCATGGATCGGGGTCTCCGCCGCCGTCGCACCCCTCTCCTCACCCCGGATCCTCGCAGCCCTGGACCCCGCAAGCCGGGAGGACGAATTCGATCCCAAAACCTTCATCCGGGACAAGGGGACGCTGTACCTGATCGGGACCAAGTCCGGCTCAGCCGCGGCCGGGCCCTACCTGTCGGCACTGATTGACGACATTGACGCCGCTGCCAGGGACATGGCCTTCACCGCACCCGGCGGCAGGCTCGATCCGCCCCTGTCCCTGATCCTGGATGAAATCGCCAACCTCTCACCGTGGCCGGGACTGCCCATCGTCCTCTCCGACGGCGGTGGCATCGGGATCTCCACTATGGTCGTGCTCCAATCCCTCTCCCAGGCCCGCTCGGGCTGGTCCATCGAAGAAGCCTCCACCATCTGGGAATCCGCCATCATCAAGGTAATCTTCGGCGGCGGCTCTGACGAGAGGGACCTGCGCGACCTTGCCTCCCTGCTGGGGGAGCGGCGCCACACGTACAGAACCCACTCCTGGTCATCCCAAGGCCGACAGGAGGGAGAACAGGTCAGGGACCTGCCCGTCATTGCCCTGCACGAAATTCGCCGCCTGCCCGTGGGGACGGCCCTGATGCTCGGCCGGCGCACCCGGCCCATCCTCCTTGACCTGCGCGGCTGGCACCAACGCCGGGACGCAGCCGCCCTGGGCAGGTTCAAGATCGAGGCAGAGGACGCCCTCGCCCAAGGCCACATCCACCAACAAGCCATGGACAAGGAGACCCGCGATGAACCTGTTTGACGACGACGACACAGCCGCAGCACTCTTCAGTGACATTGCCTCGGGCAGCTCCCCGGACGGCTCGCCCAGCGAAGCGGCCGACCCCACCTACCGGTGGCGGGACCTAGACAGCGTCACCGCACCCAAAGCCTGGACAGCTCTGGCCCGGTGGGTGTCCTGGCTTGTTGCCACCTACCGGCTGACAACGTCGGTCATCCCGGACTGCTGGTGGCGGCACCCGGAACTCGTCGCCGAGCTGTACGCCCTGCAACAGGCTGAACTGGCCTCCTACACACCAACCGACCCCGGGTTCGGGCCCCTCGGATTCCACGAGCGCCTGCCCCTGGCCATCGAACGCCTCAGGCAGGAAACCCGGACCATCGGCTGCGTCGGGCTCCAGGCCCACCGCGAGGCAAACCCCCGTCACCTGCGCGCCGATGACCCGGACTTCCTGGCCTGGGCGGCCGAGCCGCACCAGATCCCGACCAGCAATTCCGCGGACGTCGGTCATGCGGTTGAAGGCACTTTCGACCATGGATAAGTAACCCCGCAAACGCGGGGAAACGATTTAGAGGCAAGGGAGGCGGCCGTCGTGGCCCCTACGGCAAACAACCACACGGGCACCCCGGATGCGGGCGGCAAGCACTCCGCCGGCGCACGGGCTGCCGGGCCACGTCTGGCCAGTGATGACCGGCTCGCCGCGCTGACCCAGCAACTGCACGCGCTGCTGGAGAACGCCGTCTCCACCCCCGGGCGCTGGCACATGCTCCTGGACACCTCGGCAACGCTGTGGCGGTACTCCGGCGGCAACATCGCCCTGCTCATGGCACAAATGGAAGAACGCGGGCAGCAGTCGCCCCTGCTCGTTGCAGGATTCCGAGAATGGGAACGTCACGGCCGCAACGTCGTCAAGGGCGAGCACGCCCTGTGGGTCCTCGCACCGCGGACAGCACCCAGAAACACGGACGTGGAACCGGGCGACGACGCCAAGACGGGGTCTAGCGGTGCGGAGCACGCCAGCTCAAGCGACGAGCAAGGAGACCGGCGAAAGATAGTCGGTTGGCGGACCCAGGCAGTCTTTGACGTGTCCCAAACGGAGGGGCAGCCCATCTACATCCCCCGCCCCATGCAGGGCGCGGGCTCCTCACCCATGGGGCTCTGGCCCTCCCTGGTGGAATTTGCGCAGCGCAACGGATTCACCGTCGAAAAATCCATGAACCAGTACGGCATGTCCAGCGGATACACCGACTTTGCCAACAAGAAGGTCCAGATCGGCGCCTGGCTGGGACCAGAGCAACGCCTGGCCGTGTTGGCCCACGAACTCGGCCACGTCTGCCTCCACGGACCCGGCGACAAACTCGGGCAACTCTATGGAAGCGGACTGGACCACCGCGGCCTAGCCGAAGTCGAAGCAGAGTCCGTCGCCTACACCGTGCTGCGCGCCCACGGCATCGACCGCAGCGCCCAATCCGGCAGCTACCTCGCCGGCTGGGCCGACCAGGTATTGGCCGTCGAACAATTCAGCACAGCCGGCCCGGCAACCGGGAAGGTCCCGACCAACCGCCTTGAGATCGCACGGTCCACCCTGGCCCGCGTGACATCAGCCTGCCGCTCCATCCTCGAAGTCACGGACCCCGACAACCTCGGCGGCAAGCCCGCGACGGCCAGCATGGCCGTTGCCTACGAACGCGGCGACCTCACCGGGCCAGTTACCGGCCACCAAGCACTCGACATCACGTCGAAGATCGACATCTCATAAACCATGCAAGTCTCCTGGCAGGACACACCGGCCGGGGCCAAGAAAGGTAGGGAAATAAAATGGGCACCAGAATCCCAGTCAGCATCAACGGCAACCTCGTCGCCGACCCGGAACTCTCCTACGGGGAATCCGGCATCGCCCACGCCAAGCTGCGTGTCGCGGTCAACCAGCGCTTCCAGGAAGCCGACGGCACCTGGCGCGACGGCATCCCCGTTTTCCACAACGTCTCCGCCTTCCGGGCCCTGGCCGAAAATGTGGCAGCCTCCCTCAAGAAGGGAGACCCCGTCACGGTCGCAGGCGAGTTGGAGTTCAGGTCCTACGATAAGGACGGCGCCCAGCACGAAGCGCGCCGAATCGTCGCAGAGACTGTTGGCCCCGACCTCCGGTTCGGAACGTCCTCTTACGCGCGTACGCCCAAGGCAAACCTTGGTGCGTCCGTTGCAGCCCACGGGCCTGACCAAGCGGAGCCCGGGGTGGCTACTACTTGGGGAACCGCACCTGCCCAGCCGCTGTCAGCGCCCTCTGTGGCCGGGGTTTCTGTCAACGGTCTGCGGATGTGATCCAGAAATGAGCGGTGGCCTTGCGGCGACCAGAAGTCGGCCAGCATACCGCCGTCAGTTGGTCGTCCATAAGCTGAGTGATGACTCCGCCAAGAGCGTGATAGCTTGACTCTGCGCCTTCGAAATTTCCTTGGTTGGTAATTGGTTGGTGTTGGAGGCTCCGATTCGTCGGAGCCTCCTTCTTATTTTGTGGAACACAATAATATGACTCAAAGAAGTTCTCATCGATATCGATGGCGCCGAAGATCTTGGCTACCCAGATGCCCAGCCTGTATAGAATCCTGAGGTCCGCAGCAGCTGGCCATCTGTCAATACGATTCTCGCGAGAAACGTCTTCGGGTATTCCTGGCCTCCGATACAGGATTGCTGGTCGTGATGAAACCGCCACGGCTTGCTGACCGGCCGGCCAAAGCGAGCACGTTATGGCTGATGCGCCCAAGTCAATGCAGCGTCGTGGTCACGAAGGTGTAGCCCCTGGCGAGCGCGTCGAGCCCTCGGCAAAATTCAGGTCGTGGAGCTCGCATCCTGAAGACGCTGTGATCCACATCGAGGCCCTCGCGTCGTATTCTGGCGGCCTAGAGGAACTCGTGTTGCCGAACTTTGGACAAGCGCCGCGTCGGAACACGTACGTAGCCGGTCAGTATGATCAAGGCAGCGTCGAAGAGTCTCATAACTAACGGTGGATGCACTGATTCTTCGAGAACGTTTCGAGACATAGTTGTGAGAATTGTCCGCTGTGGAGCATCGCAAACGAACACGCGACTATTCGAGCATCACCGCATGAGTGTCCGCTCAGACGGTGAGACACCTCGTAACTCCAGAGTTGCAAGACTCAACTTCGGCGGCATTCCAAAGTGAGATACGGACGCCTCGGTACACCTTGAACTGGCTCACCAACAATTTTGGCTGGCCCTGCGGCGAGATGGGTCGAACTCAGATCGTACGGTCTCCGCTGCCTCCAGAGCTCGCGGACTCATCCATCGCGTCGATCGGGGTTCCATCGCTCCAAATAGGAGAAGGAGTAGGAAAAGTCCACAAAGTCCACAAAGTCCACAAGATGCTACAATATTATTGTGAACAATGAATCTGATCTCAAGCCCTTCTTGAACGTTCGTGAAACCGCCAAGTTGTTAAATGTGCACGAGAACACCGTCAGGAACTGGGCGAGGGGAGGCACATTGGTGTCAGCCAAGCTCTCCGGATCTTCGCAACATCGTTTCGCCCGCGACGAAGTCGAACGCCTCCTGAAGGCGCGGGGCGAAAGTGCCTCATCAGTAGCTCCCGCCCTGCGAACCGATGGACCTGAGCTGATCAGTGCCAATGAGCTCGCCAGTTGGGCAGCGCGTGACGATGCCAAGGGCACGTTCCCGGAACTGATCCGTCGCCTTCTGGCAGTGACGCCCGGCGTTACCAACGTCGATGTGCGCTCACACGAGGGTGGCGCGGCGCCGGGGTGGGATGGCACGGCCACATCCTCCGGAAGCACGTATCTCCCATCCGGCGAGCTGCGGTTCGAGTTCGGAACCGAGGCCAACTCAAAGGGCAAGGCGCAGGACGACTACGACAAGCGCGTGCTGTCACACCCAAATGACGCTGGGGCAGTCTTCGTGTTCGCGACGCCTCGCAACTGGGCAGGAGCGAAGAGATGGGCATCAGACCGTAAGGCCGAAAAGAAGTTCGCCGACGTTATGGCCATCGATGCGCACCGCCTTGAAGGTTGGCTTCAGGCGTCTCCTTCCGTGCACTATTGGATCTCGGAGCGCCTCGGATACCGGCCTCGCGATGCACAGGCAATCGATCGTTGGTGGAACTCGTTCCAGGGGCGCACCGAGACTACTCTTCCGCCAAGCTTCTTCGCCGCCGGGCGTTCAGCAGCATCAGTTGAGCTGCGTGCCGCCCTTACAGGCGCGGCGCGGACCGATGCGATCGTGACGCTGATTGCTCAGTGGCAGGACGACGCCTTGGCGTTCGTGTTCGCTGCATTGGAATCGCACGAGGACCTCCTCTACCGCACCATCGTGGTTACTGACGCAGGAGCGTGGCACCGACTGGCCGAGTCGGCCATCCCTCTCATCCTCGTGCCGCAGTTTGAGGGCGCGCCCGATCTCGCGGCGGCGGTAAACGGCGGACACCGCATCGTCCTGATCGCAGAGCCCGACGACGTCGTTCGCGGAGGGAAGGGCATCGAGCTTCGAAAGATCGACCGCGTTGCCGCCCGCGACGCCTTGAAGGCAACGGTCTCCGACTCGAATAAGGCGGAGAGGATGGTAGCTCTCGCGCGTCGCAGCGTTGCTGCGCTCATCCGTTCAATCGCACTCGAGCCACGATTCCGCAAGCCAGAATGGGTCGCCAAGCCTGAGCATGCTGCCATCCTCGCACCCCTTGTACTAGCCGGGACTTGGACAAACCAAAACGGTGATCTAACCGCCCTGGAGAAGTTGACGGGGCGATCACGGGAAGACATGGAACGCCTCCTGAAGAGCCTCGCCAGCCGCAGCGATGCCCCCTTTGTTCGCTCCGGTGGCACATGGAGGCTAACGTCTCCAGCAGAGGCCGCACTGCTGCTTCTGCCTGCCCTCACCGACAGCGACCTGGCGCGTTGGGCTGAAGTGATACCAGAAGTGTTGCTCGAACCTGACCCCTATCAGGGCATGGACACCGTTGCTCGATTGACAGCGAGTGCACAGGGCACGACACCGCCATACTCCGAATCATTGAAGAAGGGTCTCGCAAACGGTCTGGCACTCGCGGCGGTGAGCGATGTTGAACTTCCAGCAGACCTCTACATGCAGGTTCACGTCAATAACATCGTCCGCGCGTTACTTACGAGTGCAAATGCCGACGAATCCGGCACGACATGGGCTCGACTTTCCGCCGCCCTCCCCGCATTTGCAGAAGCGGCGCCTGAAGTATTTCTGGACGCAGTTGAGCTTGACCTCGAACAATCACACCCTGTTCTTCGAACAATGTTCAAAGATCAAGGGCAGGACGGCCTGTTCGGCCCTTCATCGCCGCACCCGAGTCTCTTGTGGGCGATCGAAACACTTTGCTGGTCACCGGACTACTTTGGGCGCGCGGCGATTCTGCTCGGCCGACTATCTTCACTCGACCCGGGTGGTCGGCTCAGTAACCGTCCGATCGAGAGCCTTCAGATCGTCGCCGCGGGTTGGCTCTCCCAAAGCGGTGCCACCATCGACGACAAGCTCGCGGTCATCCAACGGCTGCTGCAGCGCGAACCCGACGTTGGGTGGAAGCTCATCATGGGAGTGTGGCCGGACAATCACCTGACCGCTCTCGCCCCGAGCTCACCCACTTATCGGGATTGGATTCCAGCTACGCAGTCCGTCAGCTATACCGATTGGGGTCGCTTTGTTCACGCCTTGGTGGCACTTGCAATTAGTGCCGTAGGCGCCAGCGTTGAACGGTGGCTGGTGCTTGTTCTGAAGATCTCCAAGCTCCCTGCCGATGAGCGGCGGCGGGTTATTGAAAAGCTACGTGAAGTCGTCAGTGCCCACACTTGGACGGACGAAGAACGGTATGCGATGTGGGAGGCGTTGACCGGCGAGGCAGACAAACACGAAGAGTATGCCGACGCCGAGTGGGCCATGCCCTCCGACGATGTGGCGCTCCTTCGCGCTGTCGCCGAAGATCTAACACCTGCCCAGGACGCCCGCCGGTTCTCGAGCCTCTTTGACTGGCGTGCGCACATCCCCAACCTCAAGTGGGGAGAAGAAGGGTACAACGTCGAACTAGCTCATTTGCAACATGAGGCCCTCGAAGAGGTTCTCGCCCTTGGGGTGGACGCGTTAGCCGCGCTGACGGTTGAGGTGAAAACTCCGCACGTCATTGGGCACATGCTTTCGTCAAGGCAAGACGCCCCCGAGAGTGCGATCCTCGGTTGGCTCAGTTCAGGGGAACAAAACCTGCGACATGCCGCTTTGATCTTCGCCAGCGACAGTATTAATGGTGAGGGCTTTTCTTGGCTCAGCACTGCGCTTGCCAGCCCTGCACTGGAGGAAACGTCCTCACGGGAGACGCTCATGGCAGCCGTACCGTTTGCGAAGCAATATTGGACCAAGATTGCCATCCTCGGAAAGGATCTCGAAGCCGCGTATTGGGAGCGAGCACAGCCTCATTACGCCGCCGCCGATGAGCGAGCAGAAGCCATTGGTCTGCTCGTGGAGCACGGTCGTCCATGGGACGCCGTGGGGCTCCTCAGCGCAATGCTGAACGACAATCAGGAGCCGGGCGTCGGCCTCATCAAGTCTGTCCTCAACGCGCTCCGCAATGGGGCCGGCCCCATCCACGACACGACCATGACTAGCTACTACGTCGGCAACGTCTTGGAATACATGGAGCAGCACTTTCACGACGACAAGGACCTTCCGGCATATGAGTTCATGTTCTTTGAACTGCTGCATGATCACCAACCCTCCGGGGCGCTCTACCGTGCGCTCGGAACGGATCCAAGCGACTTCGTAAACATGATCAACGCCCTCTTCCGCAGCGATGACGAACCAAAGCGGTCCCTCACGGCCCAGGAGAAAGCCTTCGCTCACCTGTCCTACAGTGTTCTTCGTAACTGGCATACTCTCCCAGGCCTCGCCGAAGACGGCACCATCGATGGCTCTCACCTTATTAATTGGGTGCGAGGTGCCCGTCTCGCTTTCTCCGACAGCAAGCGGACTGCAATCGGGGATGAACAGATCGGCCAAGTTCTCGCATCAAGTCCCGTGGGTAACGACGGCGTCTGGCCCGCGGAACCGGTTCGCGAGATCATCGAGAACATCGGCAACGCACGGCTCGACACCGGACTGCACATCGGCAAGAGCAGCAAAAGGGGGTTCACCACTCGAGGTGTCTTCGATGGGGGTGACCAGGAACGCGAACTCGAAAAGAAATACCGGGATGCGGCGAGTAAAATTTCCGCTCAATGGCCGCGCACCGCACGTGTACTGCGAGGCATCGCAGACAGCTACCAGCATGACGCTCAGCGTCTTGATTCCGAAGCCGAGAGAATGAGTGACGACGGCTAAAACAGTCGTGGGACAGTCAACTTAATGGTCTTTTCGCGCGACGTTACTTGGTTTCCAGCCATTGGGTCATATTTTTGACGAACGGACCCGAAACACCCGCCGCTTGGCGCGGACACAACAATGTTGTGTCTGCGCCAAGCGCTGTTAGACACAAGCGGGCCTGAAATTGTCGCGTAACTGAAGTGTGCCGTAACCCATGGGATACGAGACTTCTCAATGACAGGAGATTGCGATATCGGCGATCACAGCCTGTGGTCACTGTAAACATCGGCCTGGCATCCGAATCAGGCGTTGGATTGGTTGATCCCGACGAGAGACTGATATTTGGGATCCCGGACGTAGGGGAGTGCTTCTGCTGATGCGAATGCATGGTAGTCAACTGCCATCAGATAGTAGATCTCAGGCCAGGGGCCGTGCACTTGGATCTGGGCCGGATCTGGGGAGATCAGTAGGACTGAACCACGCCAGATTTCGTCAGGGAGGGCTTCCATCCAGGCCCGCTGGACGTGACCGAATTTGTCCCAGCGGATAGTGACCCATGTGCCGGTTGGGTCCAACGAATGGATGTCCAGAACTGTGATCTCCGTGGTGACACCCAGCCGGCTTTTGACAGCGGCAAAGTGTTCCCATTGATGGACGGCTTTGCCAATCCAGACGTTCGTCCTGTGGACTTGGACGAGCCAAATGGCTGCAGCTCCGCCGGCCAGGACAATGGCGATGGCCATGAGGGCCAGCCCTGCTCCCCATGCGGAGGATTGGCCGAGGAAGAGGCGAATGGCAACGACTACGCAGACGCAGCTGATTACGGTGAGTGTGACCGCCCAGCCGGAGGACGTCTGGGGCTTGACCATCGGATTCGTTCGCATGATGAGACCTCCGCCTATGGACCGATTTTACAGCGAAGGGCCGACAACGGGCAGAGGTGAATGTGGCGCGGCCGTCGGGACAACCGGCGACGGCCCAGACTCGGTCGCAGTGGGTGCGCTATGCCTTGCTGCGGTGATTCGGTTCTCGATCCGGGCCCGTTGGTCGGCCTGTTGCCAGTCAGTCGCGCTTGGAGGCGGCCCGAGGGCAAGTGAATCGGTGTCGATGTCCCAGCGATCCCGGTAACCGGCAACGTCGCGCACGAGGTCCTTCCACCTGTCATCGTTGGCTTGGAGCCCGCATTGAGCCCGGAGCTGGCGCACCCAGTCCGCCTCATTGGCCAGGGCCCGGACAGAGATCGTGGAGATTCGTTTGGCGATCCGCTGTTCGACACCGTTGAGGAGTTCGCGCAGGTCCTCCCGGTCGGTGGGCACCGTCGCCGGAGCATACCCCGTTGCCGCGGTGGCGGGGACATGCCGCTGGAGGGTTTGCAGGCGGGAGTGCACGACGGCGGCGACGTCGCGGGCACCGGATGTGGGTCGCAGCCCGTCGACAAGGGTTTGTTCCGCCAGGGGCCGGTCGGTAACAGCGGCGCGTCTCCAGGCGGCGACCATGGCGCCCCAGGATGGGGACTTGCGCATCTCGGCGACAAGGTTGGGGGAGTGGGTTCTGATGAGCCGGGTGACGTCGTCTGAGGCGGCGATTTGGGCTAGGTAGTCGTGCTCGGCCAGCAGCCGGGACAGGGCGTTGGCCTGGTTTTTTTGTTCGTCGCGGACTTCGTGGGCGGTGTGTTCGGCGCCTTCGACGGAGAGCACTGCGCCGAGGATTTGTCGCCAGTCCGGCAGGGATGACGGGTCAACGCCGTGGTGGTCGTGGGGGTCGGGTTCGCTGATGTAGGCGTGGTTGCCGGCCTTGCCGCGGGTCATGGAGACGTAGAAGAGTTCGCGGGTGAGGCGGCCTTCGCTGACCAGGGTGTGGCCGGTGTCCACGGTGATTCCTTGGGAGCGGTGGGCGGTGGTGGCGTAGCCGAGCTCCACCGCCTCGGCAAGATAACTGGCGCTGAGGAGAATTCTTGCTCCGTTATCGGAACGGATGCCTTCGATGGAGCCTTCCAGGTTGGGTGAATGGGCGACGGTGATGAGGGTGCCGTTGCGGATGAAGTCGCCAGTATCGTCGAGGAGGTGGCGGTCGTTGCGCCGGGCCAGGATGGTGTCGCCGCGCCCGGCGTTCAGGCCGTCGCTGAGTTTCACGGTGGTTTCCGCGTCGACGGCGCCGGAGCCGACGCGGTCGGCCTGGGCGCGTTCGTTGAGCATGGCGACGGTGTCGTTGTCGGGGGCGATCAGGATCGATGTCCGGCCTGTGCGGATGTCGTCGTCCCAGTGGTTGTAGGCGTCGTCGACCATGGCGTCGTAGCTTCCGCTGCTGATGCGCTCGTGGGCGTCGTAGTCGGC
This sequence comes from Arthrobacter sp. A2-55, assembly GCF_025548615.1. Lineage (NCBI taxonomy): Bacteria > Bacillati > Actinomycetota > Actinomycetes > Micrococcales > Micrococcaceae > Arthrobacter > Arthrobacter sp. A2-55. The sequence continues at coordinate 22,105 of NZ_JAJLOZ010000025.1, forward strand.
GATGACGTCGTAGTCGCCCTTGCGGAGTTTGAGGGAGGCGGCGCGTTCCCACTCGTTCGTGAACCGCCAGACGGTGGTGAGTCGTTCCGCGCAGCCTGTCCTGTCCAGCCAGCCGAGCACGCCGCCGGCGTCGATGGAGTCCAGTTGTGCCGGGTCCCCGACGAGCAGGACCTTCGCCCCGGCGCCGTCGGCTTGGTCGAGGAGGGCGGCGAGCTGGTAGGTGGAGACCATGGATGCTTCATCGATGATGACGAGCTGGTCGGGGCGGAACTGCCACCGGGATTGTGTCGCGGTGAGGGCGCTCATGCGCTGTGCCAGGCGCTCCTGGGACTTCCGGGCTTCCGTGTCGCGTCTGGGGGATTGGCAGGCTGCTTGGTACCTTGCTGCGGCGTCTGCGTAGTGTCCTGCCCTGATTGCTGCGCCGGGTCCGGTGGATTCGTAGAGCCATTTGCTCACGTTGTCGGTGGCCAGGCCGAGTTCGCGTCCGAGGACGTCGGCAGAGGCGGCTGCGGGGGCGAGGCCGACGACGGTTCCGGTCCCGAAGTGTTCCTCCCAGAGGGCCTTGACGGCGCTCATGGTGGTGGTCTTGCCTGTCCCTGCGGGGCCGACGACGGCGTCCAGCCGCCTGCCGCTGGCCAGCACGGTTTCGGCGGTTCTGCGTTGTTCCCCCTGTAGTGGGTCGCCATGCCTGGTGACGAATTGCTGGAGGGCTTCCTGGGCGGCCGTGCGCTCAACGTGGGGGCCGGCGTCGAGCGCGAACGCGTTCATGATGGCTTCCTCGTTGGCGAGGGTGGAGACGTCGGTGAAGAAGTGGGCGCTGGCGAGGTCGAAGACGCTGCGGCCGTTGTAGAAAAGGTCGGGGGAGTTGGTGGTGGGGATGCCGTAGCGGAATTCGCTGAGCGCTACGGATTGAGTTTCGGCGGAGGTGGCGATGGCTTCCATGAGGTTGAGGCGGTCTGCGGCGGTGGCGCAGCGGATTTCCAGGCACACCCGTTCCGCTTCGGCGAGCAGGTTCCAGCGGTTCCAGGTGGCCCGGCGCCGGGCCACCACGTCCTTGACGAGCCCGGCCGTGCTCGTAATCCAGGCCTCGCTGGCATCGGATGCGCTGAGGGGGTGGGTGTGGGAACGGTTGATGGTTGCCGCCAGCACGTCATCGGAGGAGAACCCTTTGGCTTGGGCCCGTTCACGCCATTGGCGGGTGCGGACATTGAGGGGGACGACGTCATGATTTTTGGCGGTGCGGGTGGACAGGGTGGCCTGCTGGCGCAGCTGCAGCTTGATGGCGGCGCTGGGTTCGCGACCGTGGGTGTCGGACCAGTCCTTGATGAGCCGGTCTGCTTCAATGTCGATCAGCCGGGACCTGCTGGAAAATTCGCGGATGAGTTGATCGTCCACGCCGGTGAGTTCAAGGCCGTAGTTGTGGGTGGCGCTGGCCGGCGTGCGGACTTCGGCCTCGGTTCCCAGGTCGCGGCCGAGTTGGTCGTAGAGGAGTCCGTTGTAGTGTTGGCTGGCGGTGACGGTGGCCTTGTACAGTGTGCGCGAGTCCAGGCTGGTCCAGGCTCCGTCGGTGACGCGTTGGGCCTTGTTGGCGATGATGACGTGGGTGTGCAGCTGGGGGTCGCCGGAGCGGGACTCCCAATGGTCGAAGGCGGCGGCTATGGCGCCGTGGACGCCGATGTGGGCGACTCCGGCGTGGCCGGCCCGGGTGTGGATGGCTGTGGTTTCCAGCCAGGCCAGTGTGGCTTCAAGGGCGGCATGGTGGGCTGCCATGACCCGGTCCTTATCTTCGTCGCTGGCCAGGGCCCAGAGAACTGAGATGGATTTTGGCACGCTGAAGGTGAGGTCGAAGCCGGCGACAGCGGCGCGGCGCTGGGGCCGGCCGTTCCTGCCTGTAACGGTCGTGGCCTGGTTTGGCTTGTGGCCGAGGGGAGTTCCGGTGGTGGGGTTTTCGCCGCGTTCAAAGAGGGCCTTCGCCGCCGCGTCGGTAACCGTCGTGTGGGGTCCCATTCCAATGCCGGGAAGGCCGGCGCCGAGCCATTGTCCCGGGGGATTGCTGGCGTTCGTGTAGTAGCCGGTCAGGTCCTTGGTTTCGACGTCGGCGTGGCTGGTGGTCTTGAGAAGGTAGGAGACGCCGGCCTCGGTTGACAGGCGGGCTATGGAGACGGTCATGACTTTGCCGTCCTGGTGTTCCAGCCGCGGCGGGTGAAGATCTCCGCCGTCCGAGGATCGAGACGTGTGTGGGTTTCCTCGTGCAGGGCCATGAGCCGTGCGGCGACTTGCTGGAGGTCTCGCATGGCCTGCCGCTCGCGAAGCGCGAGGTCTTCCCTTTCTTTGCGCAGACGCGCAACCGCGGCTTCCAGTTCGTCTGCTTTCGACGTGGCCCGTGATGCTGTCCGGGCGCTGTCGTTGAGCTGTTCGTGGGCGGCGGCCAGTCTACTTTCAAATGATCGCGTCACGGCGGCAAGCTTGCGTTGGTCCGCGGATCGGAGCTTTCGGAGCGCTGCCTCGTAGAGGGCAGTGAGCGCTGCCGTTGCTTCCTGGCTATCGGTCATCGAACGATCGATCGAGTTGGCGCCCGGCGTCGTCACGTCTTGGCGGGTTTTCCGGTACTTGCGTTGGCGCCGGCTGTGGGCGCAGGCCGGTCGGCAAAAGACCTGCCGCGGACTGGCAGCTGTGAACGTGGTGTTGCATTCGGGGCAGATTCGTATGGGCATACTGATCCATGGTGATCCGGGCCAAAAACTATATGACTTGGCGTCACCTCCCGCCGTGACGGCACCGGGCTCGGGTGCCAGCGGTGTGAAGGATTTTTTGGTGGCGTCAGCGCCGAGTGGGCGGGGCGAATTGGCCGTGGGGGATGGCATTGGGTTGGCGTCAGGGGATGGTTGTGGGTATGGACGAAATTGCTGGGAGGGCTGTGGTGGCAGGGTCGCTCTTTTTGGCTGGGTGGGGTGATGGTCTGAAGATGTCAGTGGCGCATTCTATTGTCGAACACGTATTCTATTAACGAGTTTGTCTTTAGAGGTGTGTTCGATGGTTATTGGTGAGTGTGTGGAAGTCTGGACGACTCCGACGGGGAGTCCGTTGGGGTTTGCGTGGCGGTCGGGACGGTATCGGATGACGGAGCTGCCGATGCGGTTCTTCACGCGCCGTCCCTGGTGGACGGAACAGGACCGGGTCAACAAAGGCATTGGTGCCCAGGTTCTCGAGACTGAGGTGTGGCGCCTGACGGCCACACGGCGCGGCCGTTCGGCGGAGCGCGTGTTTGAGTTGACCCGCGAGGATTCCGGGTGGCGGCTCGCCAGGATCCTTGGCTGAGCACCGGTGCACATTCACTTGCATGTTGCCTCCGCCTTTTCCGCCCACTACGGGGTGGACTGGCCCGACACCCTGGCCGCCGCGGCCAGGGATGGCGGCGCCGACGCCCTGGCCATCACCGATCGTGATGGCCTGTACGGGGTTCCCAAACACATTGCGGCCTGCCGGCGGGCCGGGATAGACGCGATCCTTGGCGTGGAGCTTGCCACACTGGGAGGCGACGGCGCGGTGACCGGCCGCGTCGTCGTCCTTGCCCACGGACACAACAAGGGGGCCGGGTATGCGGCATTGTGCCGGCTGGTGTCCACCGCGCACACCCACTCGCCGGTCGGGGTGAGCCCGGAAGAGATCGCCACGCATCTGCTGACCGGGTCCGGCCCGGTCGGGACTGTGTTGTTGGGGCCGCTCTCGGATGTCGGGCGGCGGGTCGGGGCACGCCGCGAGGGTCTGCCCTTGTTGCGCGCCTGGCAATCAGTGCTGCCGGCCGAGGCCTTGTGTATTGAGGTTGTGTCGCATCTTTCCGAGCCTGGGCAGCCGCTCAGTCATCCGCACGCCATTCGCATGTTGCGCCTGGCTGCCCGGTCCGGGATCACGCCTGTGCTCACGAACATGGTCCGGTATGCCGAGCCTGATGGGGCGGTCACCGCGGATGTCCTTGACGCGGCCCGGGCGCTGGCCTGTTTGGATGAGGTGGGCGTTCAGCCTACTGCCCAGGGGTGGCTCAAACCCGTATCAACCATGAAGGCCCTGGCTTCGGAAATTGCGATGTTGGGCCAGTTCGGGGCGGGGGCTGCAAGGACGCTCCTGGCGCAGACCGAGGCGTTGGCGGATAAGTGCCGGATTGATCCGGTCACCGATGTGGGCTGGGGATTTCCCGTCATGCCGGAGGCCTCCATCATCGGCATCACCGGCGACCCCCTGGCAGAGCTCTGGGCGCGGGCCAAGGCGGGCGTGGGAAGCCGGTACCCGGGGACCGGCTCCGCATCCCAGATGGTGATTGAGGACCGGCTGCGGGCGGAGATGGGAACCATTGCCGAGCTCGGTTTCTCCTCCTATTTTTTGACGGTGGCGGAGGTGACCCGCTTGATCCGGGAGATGGGGATTCGCTCTGCCGCCCGCGGCTCCGGGGCTGGCTCCCTGGTCAACTATGCCCTGGGCATCTCCCAGGTCGACCCCATCCGGCACGATCTGTTGTTTGAGCGGTTCCTGAGCACCGAGAGGCAAACCCTCCCTGATGTTGACATTGATGTGGAGTCGGCACGGAGGCATGAAATCTACCACCGCATTTTCGAGCGCTTCGGCCCGGAACGGGTCACGCTGATGTCGATGCAATCCGGGTATCGGGCCAGGGGTGCCGCCAGGGACGCCGGAATGGCCCTGGGCATGGCACCAGGGGATATCGATGGGATCGCTAAGGGTTTGTGGAGGTTCTCCGCGAGTGAATTCCGGGAAGCGTTGGATGAAAAGCCGGAACTGCGCGATCTTGCCGACCGGGTCGAGGGCAACCGGCAGCTGGATCTTCTGGTGGACATCACCGAGCGCCTGGACCGGCTGCCGCGGCACATCTCCATGCACCCCTGCGGTGTCATCCTCAGCTCCGCGACCTTGCTGGATCGCACCCCGGTCCAGCCCTCCGGGATGGGCCTGCCCATGTCCCAATACGACAAGCACGACATGGACCCCATGGGGCTGATCAAGCTCGATGTGCTCGGCGTGCGCATGCAGTCCGCGATGGCCTACGCCATCTCTGAAATCTGCCGCACCACAGGACAGGCCATTGATCTGGAGGCTGTGCCGCTGGATGATGAGCCGACCTTTGAGCTCATCCGCTCCACCCAGACGCTCGGGTGTTTTCAGATTGAATCGCCGGGCCAGCGCGAACTCATCGGCAAGCTCCAACCGACCGTTTTTGATGACCTCATCACCGACATTTCCCTGTTCCGCCCCGGCCCCATGCAGGCCGACATGGTCAAGCCATTCCTGAACCGGCGCGGCGGCTGGGAAACCGTCGCCCAACTCCACCCTGACCTGGAACCGGTCCTGCGGAGCACCTACGGGATCGTGGTCTTCCACGAACAACTCATGCGCATCCTGGACATCTTCACCGGCTGCGGACTCGCGTACGCCGATGTCCTGCGACGGCACCTCAGCAACGACGACAAACTCCCGGCGGTCGAAAAGTACTTTCGGGATCAGTCCGTCCAGCGCGGCTACACTCCCGAGGCCATAGAAAGGGTATGGGGCGTGGTTAAGGGCTTTGGTTCGTTCGGGTTTTGCCGCGCCCACGGGGCCGCTTTTGCCGTCCCCACCTACGAGTCGGCGTGGCTCAAGACTCACTACCCGGTCCAGTTCCTGGCCGGATTGTGGACCCATGACCCCGGAATGTATCCCAAACGACTCCTGGTGGCCGAGGCCCGCCGGCTCGGCATCCCGATTCTGCCATTGGACGTCAACACCTCCACGGACGAGTACGTCGTGGAACCGGCGGGCGATGGCGGCTTGGGGATCCGCATGTCCCTGGCGGATGTGAAAGGCATCCAGGCCAAGGAAGTCGAACGGATCATCAACCAGCGCCCCTTCGATTCCCTGGCCGACCTCAAACAACGCGCCCGGCTCCGCGTATCCACGATTGAGAGCCTGGCCCTGGTCGGTGCGCTCGACTCCCTCTACACCGGAAACAATCACCGGAGCCGGCGGGACCTGGCGGCATGGAACCAAGCAACCAGCCACAGCAAACGTGCACACGTGATTCCCGGCCAACTCGCCCTGCCCTTGCCGGCCATCGACGCAGCCAACATGACCGCCCACGAACCGGAAATGACCCCCACCGATGTCACCCGGGCCGAGCTGAACATCCTCTCCTTGGACGTCACCCACCACCTCATGGACTCCCACCAACCCCTCCTGAACGAGCTTGGAGTCACCAAGGCAAAAGACCTCCTTGGCCTGCGCAACGGCACCTTCGTGCGCGTCGCCGGAGTCAGGGTCGCCACACAGACCCCGCCCATGCACGGCGGCAAACGCGTCGTGTTCATCAGCATCGACGACGGCACCGGATGCATCGACGCGACCTTCTTCGCCGACGCCCAGGAAAACGTCGCCCCACCCATCCTCTTCAACACCCGGCTACTTCTGATCGAAGGTACCACCCGCCGCACGGGACCGCGCGGCATGTCCCTCCAAGCCACAAACGCCACAGACCTCACAGAGATTTCGCTGGCGGAACGCGATGGATGAAACTGGCTTGAAGTCAGTTGAACAGGTGCAGTGCACTGCTTCTATCAGATACAGGGGAGAGTGCCGCATGAGGCCTTCATGCGGCACCGGATCTCGTGGTTGGTGATGATTATTGGATGGCGAGTCTGAGTCGTTCGATCTCGTCGGGGTTGAATCCTGACCAGTGGTGGTGGTCGTTCACAACGACGACAGGCGTTTGGGACTACCCCCGGACTAGGACGTACCCGAAGGCGACGTCGTTCATTGTCAGATCCATGATGGCTAATCGGATACGTGCCCCTTCCATGCAGAGTCAAGGCCCCCTTAGGCACCCCCGAACGGCGGGCCACGATCTGGCAACGGACCAACGCAGGGGCAAGCCTTGGCTCATTTGTCACTCCGTGTTGTTACGCTCCGAGTATGACTCTTGAAATTATGCCCGAGGTTGACCAGCTAACCGACGCCTGCCGAACTCGTTTCGGTGACGAATCCCGGTGGATCACGGCCGAAGGTTATCGCGATAGTTTGGCTCTCTGCATCATCGACTCTCTATTTTCCACCGGGTCGCATTACCAAAGCGTCATCAACGTCGTGAACAACTACTGTTCACACCGCATAGGACAGGGCGGGAAGCCCGAGCACGATGGCACAAAGGAACTCATTGGGACGTACACGGATATAGGTGGGAGTGATAAGTGGGCTGATTTGGTGAACAACCGTAAGCCGGCCCACACTCACCCCGGAGCGTTGTTGAAGGCTGAGGTTATCTATCGCGCAGCCGAGAAACTGCACGCCATGGGCATCAAGACCATGGCTGATCTTTATGTAGCCCATGCGGCCGACGAACATCTGACGGAACTGAAAACTGCATGGCGCAAGCTACCGAGTCAGTCTTCAGGAGTTACGTTTAACTACTTTTTGATCTTGGCGGGGTTCCAATCAGTCAAGCCTGATCGCATGGTCTTGAGGTTTGTGGAAGAGCATGTTGGCGGCGGTAGGACACTCACCCCGATGCAGACGGCAGACCTGATTAAGGCCGTTGCTCAGGCCTATCCGACGACACCAAGCAAGCTTGACCACATCATCTGGCGATATGTATCTGGCCGCGACATTCTTGCGCCAGAAAACGAGCCGGAAAGTTAGACACAATGAGGTGAATGTGGTTGGGTTTCGGCCCCGTCAAAGGGTCCAATCGGTGGGTGTTTCTGCGCCGCCAGCTTGACGCCGGCTCATTTCCGTCGCGTTGGAGGCGGCAACGAGGGGCCTGCGGGCCGCAAGGAATTTTCTGTATTCGGACGTGCCGTCCGGAGGTTTGCCAGCATGCCGGGGTGAGGCGCAACCCTTCTTGTGGTCAAGTGTGACCGGGGCAGCTGGGTAGGGGCACTCCAGTCTTCAGACATACCTCGCTAGTCCACAGTGTGCGGAGATCGTCGCGTCTTGTCATTGCGACTTCTCGCTTGAAGTACTTACTTCTTCGTGGTCTGTTTGCCTGCGGCTGCGACGCGTAGCCGTTCGATTTCGGTTGGGTCGAATCCTGACCAGTGGTGGTGGTCGTTCACAACGACGACGGGGGCTTGGGAGTAGCCGAGGTCTTGGACGTATTCGAGGGCGGCGGCGTTGGTGGTCAGGTCGACGACGGTGTGTGGGATGCCGGCCTGGTCCAGGCTGCGGCAGGTGAATTTGCATTGCTGGCAGCCTGGCTTGCTGTAAACGGTGATGTCCATTGGTATCGCCTTGATTCGAATCTGTTGCTTGTGGATCCGGTGGCCGGGGTCAGTGGTTCCGGTACGCAGTGTCTTTGTGTTGTGCCCAGCCGGAGACGGCGCCGGCGCCGAGCAGTTGGTCCAGCAGCTTGGCCAGGTGGTATTCAGGGTCGAAGGTCAGGGCGACGTTCATGTAGTTCGCGGCAGCGGTTCCCTTGCCCTTCCACCAGCAGATGTGCCCGAGCATCGTCAACGGCGCGGCGGCGTGGTCCGGGGCGGCGATGGTCAGCAACTGCTTCAGGAGCTTTTCCGAGTTGTCGATCCGGTTCCATTGCGGGGCTTCCTCCGTGGCACCAAACAGTGTTGCGGCCATCGGCTGGTTGATGCCGGGCATGTCGGCGAGGATCTGGTCCCTGAGCCCGACGTGCTGCAGCCCGACGAGGACCTCGGCCAACTGCTCCTGGGTGGGCTCGGCGCCGCGGTCAAGGAGATCCAGCCAGAGTCGGTAGACGGCGTCGAGCTTCTTTGCCGGGTTGGCGGCCATGTCCCTCATCGCTGCCTCGACGGCGTCATGGTCGACCGCGGCGAACAATTCGGGGATGGCGGGTGTGTCGCCCTGTTCAATGAGGCTGCCCCGGTAGACCATCTCCGCGTTGAGGACGCTGGAATCGATGGCTTCCAGCGGAGTTTCGTTCCCGCAGGACCTTGGATCGTCGCCGTCGTACGGGGCGAAGGATTCGGGGCCTACGATCCACACGTCATGAACGCGCATCCCGGCAGCCGAGAACTGGTGCTTGAGTCCTTGGATCATGGATGCGAAGGGCTTGGGGCGTCCCTGGCTCCAGGGCCGGTGGGTGAACAGGGCCATGAGAACGGCGGTGGCGTCATGGTCGATGCCGACGGCGCGGGCGACGCGCTCGGCGTAGCTCTGGCTGGCGTCTTCGGTCCCGGGGAGGTTCACCCGGAGAGTGGGGCCGAGGGCTGCGCCTTCGAGGGCGACGCAGACGAGGCTTTCCTTCGGCCAGTAGCCGAGGCTGTGGCCCATGTAGCTGATGGCGTCGGCCGGGCTGCTGATTCTGATCGGTTCCATAATCCTGCTCCTCTTTTGTGTTCGGTGGCTGGGTGTTCGCGGCCGCCTGCTCTGTTGGTGCCTTCTGGTAAGAGGAATCACCGCTGGGTTTTAGGGGCCGGAGGGCAACTTGGGGTACCGGGCACGGGGCAAAAATTGTTTCGAGGAAATAAGCGACGCAGGAGCGCCGAGGAAGAATTTTTGTAGGAGGGACCGGCGCGCAGCGCCCTGGTTGCGTGGAGGGCCCGCCCAGCGATGATGGGGTACCAGAAGGCACAACGTGGCTCGGCAGGTGTTCATATGGGTCCATCACTTTGGACGCCAGTTCGGGCTGATCTATGGTGGCGACTGGGGTTGCCACCATGGATACCGAATCATGGTCTAGGTCGTTGATGCGGTCGGCGCTGTTCTCCAGCACTCAGGGCAGGGAATCGAGCAACGATTTCGAAATACGACAACTTCACTCTGCATAGCCGCGAAACGGCTGGTTTACGGAGATTTCTATAAAAGTGATTAGATGAATGCACCTCGTGCGCCGTCGTTGCATCGTGCGGGGTTCACCTGGGGTGAGCAACGGAGCTAGGAGCATGCACGTGTCAACGTCAACTGTGGCTGCACCGCCATTGCCGGAGCCTGGCCAAGTCGTTGAGGTTCGAGGGTCAACATGGGCCGTGGCCAACGTCCAGGCACAGGGACTCCCTCGAAGCCCGGCCGACGAATCCGTTGCGCAGCTTTCACATGTGGTTGATCTTCAGTCGCTCGATGAGGACCGTCTCGGGGAACAGCTCTCGGTGGTGTGGGAGCTGGAAGTAGGTCACACAGTCACCCCCGCTCAGGGCCTGCCGGAGACGATTTACGTCGAGCAGTTTGATGACCCGACGAGACTCGCTGGCTTTGTGGACGCTATGCGATGGGGTGCGGTCACGAGTGCCGACCCAGACCGCTATCAAGCTCCGTTCTGGTCGGGCGCGAACGTCGAGGCGTACCAGCTCGAACCGCTGCGCCGCGCCCTCGGCGCGCCTCGCACCAACCTGCTGCTGGCCGATGACGTCGGCTTGGGGAAGACCATCGAGGCAGGTCTGGTGATCCAGGAATTGCTGCTGCGGCACCGGGCGCGGACCGCGGTGATCGTGTGTCCTCCGAGCTTGTCGTTGAAGTGGCAGGACGAAATGCGAGACAAGTTCGGGCTCGACTTCACGATCGTCAACTCCGAGTTGATGGCACAGGTGCGCCGCACCCACGGGCTGCAAGCCAACCCGTTCCTGATGTTCCCACGTGTCATCGTGAGCATGGCCTGGCTGCCGCAGGTCCGCTCCCAGCGGCTGCTGCGTGATGTGTATTCCCAAGTGAAAAGTCCAAAGACGGCGAAACGCTTCGCATTCGACATCCTCGTCGTCGACGAAGCTCACCATGTTGCCCCTTCCGGACCTCCGGCGATCGCAGGGGGCCGCGGTTATGCGGTTGACACTCAGCGCACCATTGCGGTGAGGGAGCTTGCGGAAAGGTGCGAACACCGGCTCTTCCTGTCCGCGACCCCGCACAATGGGCACCCTGAATCGTTCACCGCACTGATGGAGATGATCGACCCCCGGCGCTTTTCCCGCGGCGCGCTTCTGGATTCCAAGGCACTGAAGGATGTGACAGTCCGCCGTCTCAAGAGCGATCTGACCGGCAAGGACTTCAAGAAGCGCAAGGTAAGTGCGCTGCCCTACACCCCGCGCGAGGACGAGCAGGAGATGTTCGCGCTCCTGGACCAGATCGTCGTCAAGAGCGCCAAGGCCAACGGCACCAAGCCGAGCGGTGACATTGTCACCATGCTGCTGAAGAAGCGGTTCTTGTCCAGCCCATTCGCGTTTGGACAGACCCTCACGCGCTACGTCAGTGCCAAGGCCGGCCGAGGACTGTCCGATGACGACTACGATGACGTCTTCGGCGAGGGGCAGTCGGATGAAGAAGAGGGGCTCTGGGAGCAGGGCGAAGCCGAGCGGCTGCGCCAGTCTAAAGGCTCCGATCCGCTGGTGGCCGCCGAACCCCAGCAGCTGAACGCACTCATAGAATGGGGACTGGGCTTCGAGTCCCGCGCAGACTCCCGGCTCGACGAGTTGCTTAGGTTCCTTGACGCAGTTTGTCGTCCGGACGGCCTGCACTGGACAAACGAGCGCGTCGTTGTGTTTACCGAGTACGCCCATACTGTCGACTGGCTCACCCGCGTGTTGACCCAGCGCGGATACAAGGACAGACTCGCGGTGATCCAAGGCTCCACCCCGCCTGAGGACCGCGAGTACATTCGTTCGCAGTTCACCGAGGACCCATCCAAGGAACCGGTGCGGGTTCTGCTCGCCACGGATGCCGCCGGCGAGGGCATCGATCTCCAGACGCACTGCCACCGACTGGTGAACTTCGACATCCCGTTCAACCCGTCCCGCTTGGAACAGCGCATCGGCCGCATCGACCGGTACGGCCAGAAACAGGAACCGTTGGTCTTCCATTTGGCCCCCGCCGCTGACTCCTCCGTCTACGCGGCCGACGCTTCCTTCATGGCGCGAATCGCGAAGAAAGTCGCAACCGTCGAGCAGGACCTCGGCTCGGTCAACCAGGTCATCGGCGACGAGATTCAGCGCCACTTTGGCAAGCGCGCACCTGTGCGCTCGAAGGCGAAGGGCGTGGATACGAACGAAGCTATCAACACAGCCCTGGCCGGTGGCATGGAGCTCAACGCGCGGCTGACACAGCTTGAACAAGGCTATGACGCCTCACGCACCGAAATGCACCTTGATCCGGCCAACTTGCGCCGAGTGGTTGACACCGCCTTACGTATCAACCATCAGCAGCCGCTCAGGCCGAACCACGACTTCGCCCATGACACCGACGCCGATGTGTTCGATGTGCCAAGCCTTTCGGCGGGATGGAGCGCGACCCTTAAAGGTCTGCCGACACGCCTGAAACCGGAGGTTTTCCGCCCGATCACCTTCGACCCCCACGCCGCCGAGGGACGCAGCAACCTAGTGTACGTGCACCTCGGGCACCCGATCGTGCAGAAGGCACAGCGCCTCTTGCGCCGCTCGCTGTGGAGCGTCGACTCACCGCTCAGCCGCGTGACCGCCGTCGTGGTCGACGACCTGCCAGAATCATTCGTGGCCGCCGTCACCCGTATGGTCCTCGTCGGGCGTGGCGGCATTCGCCTGCACGAGGAGGTGTTCTTGGCCGGTGTCCGCCTGCATGGGCGCCGCGCGATGGCAGAGGAGAAGGCTGAGGCTGCCCTTGACCACGCACTCGACCTCGAGAAGATCTCTCTGGCGGACGAGCGCGTGCGTGACCAGCTCTGCGACCTGTGGAACGTGCCCGACGCCCCGCTGCGCGTCCGGCTCGAGGAATCTATGCAGGCTCGCGCCGGCCGACGTCACGATATGGTCCTTGAACAGCTCACGCGCCGCCAGGAAGCCGATGTCCAGCGGGCAGGAGAAATCTTCGCCGCCTTCCGGGTGAACCTCCGCGAATCACTCGCCCGTTTGCGGCGAGCCGACGAAGAGGCCGCGGCAATGCTCCTGCCCGACGAACAGCAGCGCCAGCGCCGTCGCGACATCGAAGCGATGGAACGCCGTCTGGACGAACTCGACGACGAAGAAGCCCGTGAGATTGACGCAATCAAGGAGCGGTACGCCGACGTCAAGCCTCACACCACGGCCGCGGCGGTCGTGTTCGCCCTCACCCGTGATGACGCAGAAGGATGGACGATCTGATGGCGCGACCCAGGAAGGCCGCTGGTCTGAAGACCAACGCTACAGATCTGCACCGGGCCTGGCTCCAACTCGTCGACACAGACGGGCCCTTTCTCGCCATCCCGCCGCTCAAAAGGGTTTGGCCCAACGGCATCCCCGACTTCCGGGCTACTCACCTAGACCAATTCGAGACTCTGGTAGAAGCCCGCAAGGCGTTTGAGAACTCCTGGGAAACCCTTGACCGGGACTCCGACAGTGACATACGACTCGGCGGCTACCGAACGGAGCGCGACAAGTGGGTCGAGACCGTGCTGCGGGACGTCGTCGGCTGGGGTGAATCACTGGAATGGGGCATCGTCCCCGGCGTAGAGGTCCAGTCGCCCAACCGCGCGGTCACCGTCGCCGCGCAAGGGGCCCTTGTCAGCGTGGGGGGTATTGGCGCTCTTGTGCTCGTCGTCGACCCGACGGACTCACTGCGGCAGACCCCCAGCGACCTGTGGGCCGCAACTCCGGTCGACCGCTGTGAGGCACTGTTGCGCGAAAACAGGGTCGAGATCGGAATCGTCACCGACGGTCGCTGGTGGGGCCTGGTCTGTGCCCGTGAGGGCAGCATGGCCGCCTCCGGCATCGTGGATTCGCTCACCTGGGTTGAGGAGCCCCGCGCCCGCGACGCGTTTCTCACTCTGATCAGGAGGCAGCACATCATCGGCGGCGACCCCGCCGAACGTCTACCCGTTCTTTTCGAAGAATCCATCGCCGCTGCCGAGGAGATCACAGAGGCCCTCGGCGCGCAGGTGCGCCGAGCCGTCGAACTGCTCATTCAGTCGTTCTCAGAGTCCGCTGCCGAGGCTAAACGCCGTGGCCTGCCCGACCCGCTCCCGGATCGGAACCACGACACCTACGAGGCTGCCGTCACCGTGATGATGAGGACAGTGTTTCTGCTGTTCGCCGAGGAACGAGGCCTTCTTCCTTCCGGGGAGCTGTTTGAGCAGGGCTACGGCATCGCCGGTGAACTCGATCGGCTCACTGCCCGGGAGAACGACGAGAGCGAGGAAGCTCTCGACGCCACCTCGCTGACCTGGCACCGGCTGCTCGCAACCAGCCAGGCTCTCTACAAGGGGGCATCATTCGAGAACCTGCGCATGCCCGCCTACGGAGGATCGCTGTTCGACCCGGCACGGTTCTTATTCCTCACAGATACAACTGAGCAGGGCGCCCTCGCCGTCACGGTCTCGGACCGGGTGATGCTACACGTGCTGCGCTCCGTGCAAAAGGCCGAGGTAAAAGCGGAAGCGCGCCAGATCTCCTTCCGGGACATCGACGTCGAGCAGATCGGCTACATCTATGAAGGCCTGCTCGGCTATACAGCGACACGTGTGAGTGAGCCCACCCTCGGCATTATCGGAACCACAGGAGCCGAGCCCGAGATCCCGCTGGCCATACTCGAAGAACTCTCCGTGACATACCCGGAGCCGAAGAAGCTTGCCGTCGCGATTAGGGATTGGGTCGCGAAGGGCCAGCCCTCCGCGAGCCCGTCTTCAGCAGCAGCCATCACCAAGGCCATCATCGCCAAAGCCGACCCCAGTGTAATCAGCGCCCTCACCCAGACCGTCGGCGACGACAACACGCTACGAGACCGCATCAAGCCCTGGCTTGGCCTCATCCGGCCCGACTTGCGGGGCCACCCGTTCGTTGTGGTGGCCGGCGGGCTGGTGATGAAAGAAACCCCGTCGCGCAGGAACGCCGGCGCCCACTACACACCGAAGTCCTTGGCGGAAGAGGTCGTGCTCCGTGCCCTACAGCCGCTGTGCTACTCGCCTGGCCCGCACCAGACTGCCGAAAGTGAGCAGTGGAAGCTGAAGTCTTCCGACGAGCTGCTCGGACTCAAGATCGCAGATATCGCCTGTGGGTCAGGAGCGTTCCTCGTTGCCGCCGCCCGCTACCTCGCTGACCGCGTGGTAGAGGCATGGACCGAGGAAGACCTAGCGAACTCCCAACGTAAGGGCCTTTACGTACGTGCCATCCGGCAGGTGGTTGCGAACTGTCTCTACGGCGCCGACATCAACGACATGGCTGTTGAGATGTGCAAGCTCTCTCTCTGGCTCGTATCCCTCGACCGAGACCTGCCGTTCTCCTTCGTCGACGACAAAGTATTCCTCGGCAACTCCCTGCTCGGGCTCACAAATATTGATCAGCTCCGTAGACTCCACTTCGATACCAAACGCGTCATTCCCGGCGATATGCTCCACATCTTCCACATCGACATCGACATCATCCTCCGCAAGGCAGTGGCTCTGCGCGAACGCCTCGCCACCGAGATCGATGAAGACGACCCCGCCCGCAGCAGTGCGGCGAAGCGCCGGCAGCTGCGAGAGCTGCACGAAGTCACCGCATCCTTGCGGGCGATAGCGGACGGTGTGATAGCCGCTGGGCTGCCCCACGGAGGCAAACCAAGCAGGGCGCTAGATGAGGCATACGAGAACCTGCGGGCAGCTGTGAAGAAAGCGCACCAGGGAACCCTTGACCAGGAAGCTGACAGCACGTGGCTCGACGCGATCATCGACAACGGACTCACACCTACCGTGGAGACCGATTACCGCCGGTGGCAGCCGTTGCATTGGGTGCTAGAGGCCCCCGACGTCATGGTCGGTCACGGCGGCTTCGATGCCGTCATCGGGAATCCCCCGTTCCTCGCGGGGAAGAAGATCGCAACCGCAAATGGCTCGAACATTGAAACCTGGGTCAAGGCAGATTTGAACGGTTTGAAAGGTGCGGCAGACATAAGCGCACATTTCATTCGCCGAGCTTGGCTACTTCTCGTTGAAGGTGGATCTCTCGGGCTTATAGCCACTGATCGAATTGGGCAGGGCGACACTGCTTTGATGAGCACACAGATTTTGGTGGAAGAAGGCACGCTTTATCGAGCGGTGTCGGCATTTCGTTGGCCAGGGCAAGCTTCAACGGGTGCCGCGATTATCTGGGCGTGGAAAAAAAGTTCCGATTACTCAGCAATGTCACCAATCCTTGATGGCCGTGTCGTCTCGGCGCTATCCCCGTCACTTGATGATGCAGGGGAGGCAAATGTTACTACGGCCTCGCCACTGAAGCTTCCTTTCCTTGCCGGTGCGGGCATTTACGCATATGGTGAGGGATTCGTTCTTGATGCAGACGCCCCGATTTTGGCAAATCTCAATGAGGCGGAGCAACTTGCATTGAGACCCTTCGTCAATGGGCAGACGTTAATGTCAGGCGTTCCATCGGGACGGAAGGTAATCGATGTTGGGGCCTACGTTGATGAAGATTTACTTCGCATGGACATGCCGAATCTGTTCGAGCATCTTCGCTTGACGGTTAAGCCCGCCAGGGATGCAATCACAAGCCAGGTGCACGAGCACCGTTACTGGGCATTCTGGGATAAACGGGAAGAACTCTTCCAGGAGACTGAAAAAATGGATCGGTTCATAGCGCTGGCGGGAGACACACGCGTTCCGGTATTCCTGTTCATGCACGATCACCGTCCGGTCCTCTCGCACAAGGTCGTAGTGATCGCCTCAGCTTCGGCTTCGGCCTTGGGCGTTCTCTCATCGAGCCTACATTCCGCCTGGTTCGAGCGCACCCGCACTGGGCGCGGTACCACAAGCAACTATGTTGTGTCACGGTGCCTTCGCACGTTCCCCTTTCCCGATCTCGAGAATCTGAATCTCTTAGTAGCTGCGGACGAATTCATTGCGGCGCGGGACGAGGCTTTGTCAGTGATCACTTCGCCGACGAAGCTATACAACCAGCTCGATGACCCGAGTGTGAACGGGTACTCAATCTCTCGTCTTCGAGAGGCGCAGATGGCTCTCGATGCCGCTGTCGTATCCAGCTATGGGTGGAACGATCTCGATATTCACCACGGATTCCACGAATTGGCAGGCGTTGTGCGCTTTACGTGTGATTCCGCTCAGCGCAATGAAATGAGGCGTCGGTTGTTGGAGGAGAATCATCGGCGAGCGGCTGAAGAGGCGGCTGCAAGTCCGAAGAAAACCACTAGGGGCAGAAAAACGAAGTCAGCGTCCGAGGGAATGGAGACACTGTTCTCATGAGCGAAACCACGACCACGCGACCACCGCAGAAGCCGTACGAGCTCAACCATGAGCTCGATGGTTCGTCATTCATGGTGCGCGAGAACCTGGCCGACATTCTGGAGCGGGAACTGCTCGGGCCGATCCACGGACCCGAAGAGGTTCTGTCGATTAGCCCCCGTTCTCAGTACCTGGTGGGCCACATCGCGCCAGTGAAGCTCACAGGCAAGGCCTTGAAAGATGGCGCATCCGAAGACGCCCCGGAGCGCGGGCACATCGTCGAGGCCCGCATGGATGATGACGCTGCGCGCGAGCAGCGCGGCGTTCCGGCATTCGCAGCCGACGAGACAACTGCGGATGCGGAAGACGACGACCCGGAGGACCGCAGCCCGAAGCAGGGACTGATGATCCCGGCGTCAATGGGCCTGCGATTCCAGCTGCCAGCAGACCTGGCCTCGTTCACAGTCACCGCATCATGGGGTACGTACTCGACGGTCGAGACCGACCAGACCACCAAAGCCGGCCGCCCCATCCGCCACTACCAGCGCACTCCCGTCGAAGAACCACGCACGATCAGACTCGCCGACCTGACGCCGGGGAAAACTGCCACGATAACATTGCGGGATTCGATCTGCCTGCGGGTGGACCGGTACGACGATCCGCAGTTCGGCCGGGTGCTCGTGGAGATTGCACTGTGCAATGACCGGGAGACGCCGATGCCGATCCCGGTGAACATGTGGCTGTTCCAAACCCAGCTCCGCGTGAACGCCGGCGGGGCGGAGGTGTTTCTCCCGGTGCGGGATGCGCTGGAGCAGGACTGGCCGGAGCATGACGACGAGGTCAAGCGGTTGAAGCTCCAGTACCGCAACCGCCTGGAATTCGCGATCGGTCGCACCTGCTCAGTGGATTGGGTGGCGCGCACTGGTTCACGGCGGGCAGCTGAGGTTTCTACGACGTGGCTTCCTGTCGCTGAAACGCCGCAGACACGCGCACGATCGGTAAAAGATGCGCTGCTGTCCATGGATGCGCTTTCGACAGTGACACCAGAGGGGCTGACGGCGGGCCTGGCTCCTCTGGTTTCCGGCTACCGTGCGTGGCTCGACGAACAAAAAGCCACAGCGATGAACCTTCCGGCGCATCTTCAGGAGACCGCCGAGGCGGTTCTGTGGGATGCGGCCCAGGCGCGCCAACGGCTTGCCGACGGCCTCGAACACATCGCCAGCGATCCTGAAGCGCTGCGCTGTTTCCAGTTCATGAACCGCGTGATGCACGATCAGCGCATCGCCTCCCAGGTAGCAGCCCTGCGAGCATCTGATCCAACAGTGACGATCGAGCAGGCACAGGCAGCAATTGCCGCAAAGGGTCCGGGCGCAGCATCCTGGCGTCCGTTCCAGCTTGCGTTCATCCTCATGCAGCTAGGGGCACTGACCGACCCGACAGCTCAAGCCCGCAGCGCCGACCACCTTGCTCGCGTTGAGCTGCTGTTCTTCCCCACTGGTGGTGGCAAGACCGAGGCCTATCTCGGCCTTGCCGCCTACACGTTCGCGATCCGTCGCCGCCAGGGCCTGGTCTCCTCGACTGACGGCCAGCTCGACGGGCGCGATGGCGTTGCGGTTCTCATGCGGTACACCCTGCGGCTGCTGACCGCCCAGCAGTTCCAGCGGGCAACGACCTTGATGTGCGCGGCCGAGCTGGCGCGCCGCGAAAATGAAGAGATTTGGGGAGCCGAGCAATTCCGCATCGGGCTGTGGGTAGGGACCGACGTGAGCCCGAAACGGTTCGAGGAAGCGGACGAGCAGCTTACCAAGGCCAACGAATACGGTTCCCACCGGCTGACTGTCCTCCAAATTCAGCGGTGCCCCTGGTGTGGCACGCCCATTACCGCGGCCCAGGTCAAGACCGATGCGACAGTCCGTCGGGTATTCGTTTACTGCGCCGACGACCTAGCTCGCTGCCCCTTCTCCAAGGGCGGCCTTGTCGACGAAGGGCTGCCGGTACTCACCGTCGATGAGGAGATTTACCGCCTCACCCCCGCTTTTGTGATCGCGACGGTGGACAAGTTCGCCCGGCTTGCCCGTGAGGGCGAGGCAGCCGCACTTTTCGGGTACGTTAGCCGCCGCTGCGGACGTCACGGGTACGTCCACCCGGACTACTCCAATTGCGACATCACTACGACCCACCCGGTGAGCAAGGACGGGCACCCTGCGGCGACCGTACGTACCGTCAACCGGCTTCGTCCGCCGGACCTGATCATCCAAGACGAGCTGCACCTGATTACCGGTGCCCTCGGCACAGCTGTCGGTCTGTTCGAAGTCGCAGTAGAGACCCTGTCCTCATGGGAAACACTGGATGGAAAACCAGTGAGACCCCTGATCGTGGCCTCAACAGCGACCGTGCGCAACGCCCAGGATCAGGTGCGGGGACTATACGGACGGCAGGTCGAGATCTTCCCCCCGCAGGTACTCGATGTCGCCGATACCTACTTCTCCCAGGAAGTTCCGATCAGCCGGGACAGCCCGGGGCGGCGGTACCTGGGTGTCAGTGCCCAAGGTGTGCGTCTGTCGAGCGCAGAAATCCGGCTCGCCGAGGTACTCCTACTTGCGGGCCAGCTCCTTTTCGATCGGGCCGGAAGCGCTGCGGACCCGTACATGACGCTGGTCGGCTACTTCAACGCCACCCGTGAACTCGCGGGCATGGCCCGGTACGTCGCCGACGATGTGGCGAACAGGGTCAGCAACCCACGCAAGGACTCGGGCTTCCCGCGCCGATATGGCGCAGCTTTCGGCAACCTGCACACCGCCGAGCTAACATCCCGGATCGCCTCGGCCGAGATCGGCAGAACGCTGGACCGGCTCGGATTGGAGTTCGACTCTAACTTCGACACAACAACAGCTGTCCAAGCCCGTATAGCCGCCATCCGCGACAACAAGAAAGCTCCCGGCAGGAAAGATTCACCATTCGACGTCGTCCTGGCGACCTCCATGCTCCAAGTCGGAGTGGACGTTCAGCGACTGGGGCTCATGCTCGTGGTCGGGCAGCCGAAGAACACCGCAGAGTACATCCAGGCATCCTCACGCGTCGGCCGCGATCCCTCTGACCGGCCCGGTCTCGTGGTCGCCCTCGGGAACTGGGCCCGCCCGCGTGACTTGGCTCATTTCGAGCAGTTCCGGAACTACCACGACACGTTCTACGCTCAAGTCGAGGCGCTCTCGGTGACCCCGTATTCGCCGACATCGCTGGAGCGCGGTATCGACGGGTTGCTGGTCAGTGTTGCCCGGGTGCTCCAGGCTCCCGTCGCTGACGGGCTCTCTCCGGAACGTAGCGCCTGGCGGATCAAGGAGCAGCCAGAGGCGCTCGAAGCACTGGCGGAGCGGCTGAAAACACGAATCGCGGCCGCTGCGCAGGACGAGGACACTGCCAAGCGCGCAAACGATCTGCTCGTGAACCGCATCGACCGCTGGAACCAGCGTGCGAAGCGAGCCGCGGAGATGAGCAAAACCCTGGTGTATGAACGCACCGGAGATGGCGACAAGTACCTGCCGTTGATCATCAGCCCCGAGAATGCCAGAGCATCGGCGGCCGGGTCTTCCGAGGCGCCTTTTGTTATTGCCAACTCCATGCGCGAGGTGCAGCCGGAGATCAACGTGCTGGTCAGCCCGCTACCAGAGCGAATGTTCGCGCGGGCACCTAACGGAGCCCCGCAGTGGGCCCTGCCTATGGGAGAGGACGACTGATGATGG
This sequence comes from Arthrobacter sp. A2-55, assembly GCF_025548615.1. NCBI lineage: Bacteria > Bacillati > Actinomycetota > Actinomycetes > Micrococcales > Micrococcaceae > Arthrobacter > Arthrobacter sp. A2-55. Next base: position 42,937 of record NZ_JAJLOZ010000025.1, read on the forward strand.
TCGAAACGATTACCCCCGACGACCCGGATCTGACCGATATCCCCGCTATGCTCCACGATCCCGGGCAGGCGCTCGACCCGCTGACTGACGCCGAGGAGAGTGCGGTCAAGAACCGTGCAAAGGTCGGCACCGCCCGGCCATCTTCGCTGTTGTACACCTATGGCCCCGGCGCCATCATGGACCTTCCGGGCTTCTCGGTCATGCCTGCCGGGCTCGATGACTGGGAACCAATCTGGAAGCGCCGGGAGTTCATCCCGACCGTCGTCGAACCGCGGCTGCTGAACGTCGTACGCCTCCACCTGGGACCTCAGGTCGACTCGCTGCGCCCATTCCCGTGGCAGCCGAAGAAGGGCGCGATGTCCAAGGAAGGATCCGACCTCGGTGTTCCGGCGCGCGCCTTCCCTCAGTGGTTCCGCTGCACCGGCTGTGACTACCTCGGGCCCCTGCCGCGTTTCAGTTACACGAACACCCACCCTTTCCGTCCGGACCTCGCTCAGTTCACTCACGAGAGCTGTCCGGGCCGCGGCAGGAACCGGGCCGTGTCAACCGGACGGAAGCGCCAGAGCCCCGCCGTTCCCGCCCCGCACCTGCTGACCTGTACCAACGGCCACCTCGACGAGTTCCCTTATACGTTGTGGGTGCACCGCGGCGGATCCTGCCCGAAATCCGAGCTGCCTGACTTGAAGATGCGGGACGCGAACATCGGCCAGAGCATCGGCTCTATCATTAGCTGCGCCTCCTGCGGCGCATCCCGTGGCATGGCCGAGGCCCAGGGCGCGGCCGGGCGCGACAAACTCCCGCAGAAATGCCGTGGACGACACCCGCACTTGAACGCCTTCGACGCCGAATGCGGCGCCCGTCCCACCCTGATCATGATGGGGGCATCCAACCTCTGGTTCTCCTCCACCCAGTCGGTCATTGTCATGCCCCGTACCGACGCTGAAGAAGCCGAAGCCCTCGCTGACCAATTACGCGCTGCGGTGGGAATCGAGAAGATCGTCAAGTACGCCTCCGATCTGGACACCCTCAAGGACGTGGCAGACGGAAAGATCGACCTCAAGGATATTTCTGACCAGAGCCTTGCCGCCGCCGTCGCAGACGTGCTCGCGCCCGTCGATCCGGAGGAGGTACGCCAGGAGAAGCTCGCCACCTGGGACCCGGCGGAGCTGCTTGTACCGGAGTGGCGGTACCTGCAAAAGCCGGCCCTGTTCCCGCAGCAGCAAAACTCCAGCGGCCTGATGGTCACTGAGATGCAACGAGGGCAGAACCTGCACCCGCGCGTTAAGCGGGTCGTGGCCGTCAACCGGATGAAAAAGATCAACGCCGTTCTCGGGTTTACCCGGCTTGACGAGATGGACAGGGTGAACGATCTTGCCAGCCGCCTCGTCAAACTGACGCGCAAAGGCAGGCCCGCCTGGGTTCCGGCCACCGAAGACCGCGGCGAGGGAATCTTCCTCCAGCTCGACTTGGAAGCTGTGGACGAGTGGGAAAAGAAGATCCTCAACTCCCCGCTATGGACGGCTCACAAGCAGGCGCACCGACTGAATTTCTCCCGCCGCTTCTCGGAGACCGCCGCCTCAGTAAACCCCGACACCCGGCTGCCTGGCCCGCGCTACTGGCTCCTGCACACCTTCGCCCATACGCTCATTCGCGAGATGGCAATGTCCTGCGGCTACGGCGCTGCCAGCCTCACGGAACGCATATACGGATGGCCTTCGGGGCCGCAGCGCGAGGCGGCGGCAGGACTGCTCATCTGCACCACAGCCTCTGACAGTGAGGGAACTCTCGGTGGGCTCGTCGCATTGTCCGAGCCCGCGCGCTTGGAGGGCCTCGTTATCTCGGCTCTGCGCAGGGCGTCGCGGTGTTCATCGGACCCCGTTTGTGCGGTGCGCACTCCCAGCGACCCTGAGGACTTCCTCCATGGCGCCGCTTGCCACTGTTGCACCTTTGTCTCGGAGACCTCATGCGAGAAGTCGAACCGGTTCCTGGATCGGCGCTTCCTGCTCAACCTGCCGACCATCATGGGCCCAACCGTCCCCGGTTTCTTTGGGAGCGTGGATGCCTTCTGACCCTTTCGCGGCGCTCGGCGAGTTCCTCACAGCTGCCGAAGCCGAGGGACTTGCCGTTCAGCTCGCCGCGGGCCAGCACATCACCAAAGCGCTCGGAGCGGTCAGCAACTCCCGCCGTGAACGAGCCGGAGCGCTTCTTGCAGCCGCCGGCCTGGGGCACACAGACGTTGAGCGGTCGGTTGCCGTCCTACAGGCTGTGGCTGGAGCCAAGGCCGTCCATCGGGATCTTACTCCTGTCTGGACCATGCCCGGCAACGAAGCCAAGAACGGGCGCCTTACGGGTGAGTTCCATCGGCTCATAAGCTCCGCCCGGCAGTCCGTGACCTGCGCAACGTATAACTTTGAGAAGACCTCGCAGATGTGGGCCGCGCTCCGGGAAAGTACCGCTCACCCCGGCGTGACGGTCACCGTCTACGTGGACGGTGACAAGGCCGACAGTCTGAACATCAAAGCGCAACTCGAGCGAGCGACGGTCTACAGATCGGCCATCTTGCCGACCGGCAAACAGGTCGTCAGCCACGCAAAGTTCATCATCATCGACCACGAAATCCTGCTCTTGACCAGCGCCAACTTCTCCTTCAGCGCAGAAAACCGCAACATAGAGTTCGGTCTTCTGGTTCACGACTCCGCGCTGGCCAAGTCAGTCGAGTCCACGATGACAAGCAAACACGGCACGCTCTACGAGCAAGTGCTGGATTAGACCAGTCTCTCGCATCCAGGGGTGCGGAAGACTATTTGGTTAGGGATGCATATAATCCGGATTTTTCATGGTGTACAGGTTGCTGGCCACCATTAGAAATCCTCGGCTACCTAAACGACCCCATGAGTATGAGCTCCGTGTCCGCATTCGAAAGTCACGATTTTGGGGGCCCAAGTATGCGCTGGCCATCAGACATAGAACATACATTGCAGAGTGGCCAATCGTTGGCGGCATGAAGATTGGCGGCGTTATGGAGTCCATCGAGAGAGATGCCATTGAGCAGACAAACTCTGAGTGCGCCAGCTGTCGTCACGGATTTGACTCGATGCGGCGGATGCCGCCGCACGGTGTCCGACTCATCAGCGTCCATGTTGAAGCATGGAAATTGGGTGATTCAAACCCCATGATTTCTCCTCCAGGATGGGAACATTCGGATACCCAAGCGCCGGCATCCAGCTTGCGGGGTGACCAACCGATTCGTGACAATTTTGGCAGCACCAAAGCGGTACCAGGGAGTGGATCGGCTACGGAAACGAGGGGATTTGGAGCGGGCCGGCGGTCAAGTTTGGCGCAAAATGATGGTGTCTGGAATGTCAGTCACAAACAGTCGAGATGGTCAATGGGAAATCAATAACGTGACTAGAAATTGAACCTATTTCCCCCGAAAGCAAGCCAAAAACGTGACCAACTTTTCGTTCAAAAACGTGAGTAAAACGTGACTTGGCCCGTTTTTGGCCTTAAGCGCCTCTGACCTGCGGAACATAACCGCAGGTCAGAGGCCCTTTTGGGTGCCCCGGGCGGGAATTGAACCCACGACCAAGAGATTAGAAGGCTCCTGCTCTATCCGCTGAGCTACCGAGGCGTGGCCCACAGGAGTGAACCTCCACTAAATTATCAGGTTTATCTGCGTATCTCTTCCTCCACAGGTGCAAACCAGGGCAGTGTTGTCCACAAATCGTGCGCACCCACTGGTCCCCGCCTCTAGCGGGGCGTTTGCTGGAACCAACCAACAACGCCGCAGCAGCGGCCCAGTGAAAGGCAGTCCCATGGCAAACACCATCACCATTCGCGGCTTTGTATGCTCCACCGTGGAAACCCGCACCACGCAGACGGGCCTGGTCCTTGGCAACTTCCGCATGGGTTCCACCCACCGCAAGCAGGATCCCATCACCAACGAGTGGGTGGACGGCGACACCAATTGGTTTCGCATCAATGTCTTCCGATCCCTGGCCCAGAACTCCGTTTCCAGCATTCACAAGGGCGACCGCATCATCGTCATGGGGAAGCTCCACGTGACGAACTTCCTTCGCAAGGATGGCACTCCGGGGCTAAGCGTCGAGATTGATGCGGAAACGATCGGGCCGGACCTGCAGTTTGGCATGGCGTACTATTCGCGTACCGGAACCGGCCGCGCTGGAACCCCTGCCTCCCAGCCGGGAGGTACACCAGAAGAAGTTGACGCTGAGGTGGCCAAGCTGGAAGTTTCCGTTGCCATGGCCGGCCAGGATGCTCCTGAGCATCAAGACGATCCGGAAGCCCAGGACGACCAGACCAGCGGAATGACTGATGGCGAGACGGTGGATGAGGCCACCGGGGAGGTAATCCAGGAGGATTCCCCGTTCTGAGCGCCTGGCCGCTGGTGGTGGCGCACCGTGGAAGAATGGCGGAGTGACCGAGGATATTGCAACCAGCCGCCCATCTATGAAGCACGCCAGCAGGCGTCTTCGTGCCGCCATGGTCGCTCTGTTGCTGCTGGGGAGCCTGGCCACCACAGGATGCTCACTCCTTCCGGGGAAATCAACCCCTGGCGACACTGTTGGCTCCTCGGCCGGAGCCGCAGCCTCCCAGGTCCCAACCGGAGGCCAGCCGGCACCGACAAATTCGGCCGGAGCCACCCAGACGCCGGCAGTCACGGCCAAAGCCACGGAACCGCCGTCGGCCGCGGATGCCTTGGCCGCCAAGGTAAAGGCATCACTCACCAAGCTGGGCAGCACCACGTCCGGCCCCAACAGAGACCAGATGAAGGCCGCCATGGTGGAGGCCGGCGCCGCATCGGAGAAGCTCGAAATCTCCATCGACAAAACGCCAACGGGCCTGGCCGTCGACGCCATCGAGGCGGCGGCACCCATCGGCAAGCAGTGCGTCATCGGGCAGGTTCGCGACGGCAAGGCTTCCGTGGCAGTCCTGCCCATCCTCGCCACCGGCATGTGCTTCGTGGGCGACCAGCACTAACCCGCCAGCCGGGCCGCCCCTGAATGTGAGTTAAGGGCAGGTACCCATTAGCCTTAGGGGTATGGCGGAATTTATTTACACGATGTCCAACGCCCGCAAGGCAGTTGGCGACAAACTCATTCTTGACAACGTAAGCATGTCCTTCTTCCCGGGTGCCAAGATTGGCGTTGTGGGACCCAATGGTGCCGGAAAATCCACCATCCTGAAGATCATGGCCGGACTGGACACCCCCTCAAACGGCGAGGCCAGGCTCAGTGCCGGCTACTCCGTGGGCATCCTGCTCCAGGAGCCGCCACTGAACGAGGAAAAGACAGTCCTGGGCAACGTCCAGGAAGGCGTTGGCGAGATCTACGGCAAGATCCAACGCTACAACGAGATCTCCGAGGAAATGGCCAGCCCCGACGCTGACTTTGACACCCTCCTTGAAGAGATGGGCAAGCTGCAGGAAGCCATCGACGCCGCCGACGCCTGGGACATTGACTCCCAGCTCGAGCAGGCCATGGACGCACTCCAGTGCCCCCCGGGCGACTCCGACGTCACCGTCCTCTCCGGCGGTGAGCGCCGCAGGGTTGCCCTGTGCAAGCTCCTCCTCCAAAAGCCGGACCTGCTGCTCCTCGATGAGCCCACCAACCACCTTGACGCCGAGTCCGTCAACTGGCTGGAACAGCACCTGAAGAGCTACGCCGGCGCCGTCCTGGCCGTCACCCACGACCGTTACTTCCTGGACCACGTGGCCGAATGGATTGCCGAAGTGGACCGCGGCCACCTGTACCCCTACGAGGGCAACTACTCCACGTACCTGGAGAAGAAGCGCGCCCGCCTGGAAGTCCAGGGCAAGAAGGACGCCAAACTGGCCAGGCGCCTCACCGAGGAACTCGAGTGGGTCCGCTCCAACGCCAAGGGCCGCCAGACCAAGTCCAAGGCCCGCCTGGCCCGCTACGAGGAAATGGCAGCAGAGGCCGACCGCACCCGCAAGCTCGACTTCGAGGAAATCCAGATTCCACCGGGACCGCGCTTGGGCAGCGTGGTGCTGGAGGCCAACAACCTCCAAAAGGGCTTCGGCGACCGCGTCCTGATCGACGGACTCTCCTTCACCCTGCCGCGCAACGGCATTGTCGGCGTCATCGGCCCCAACGGCGTCGGCAAGTCCACGCTCTTCAAGACCATCGTTGGCCTGGAAGAGCTCGACGGCGGCTCCCTCAAGGTGGGCGAGACCGTCAAGATCTCCTACGCCGACCAGAGCCGCGGCGGCATCGACCCCGACAAGACCCTTTGGGAAGTGGTTTCCGACGGGCTGGACTACATCCAGGTCGGCAACGTTGAAATGCCCTCCCGCGCCTACGTTGCCGCCTTCGGTTTCAAGGGCCCGGACCAGCAGAAGAAGGCCGGGGTGCTTTCCGGCGGTGAGCGCAACCGCCTCAACCTGGCACTGACGCTCAAGCAGGGCGGCAACTTGCTGCTCCTCGATGAGCCCACCAACGACCTCGACGTTGAAACCCTCGGCAGCCTGGAAAACGCGCTGCTCGAATTCCCCGGCTGCGCCGTGGTGGTCTCCCACGACCGCTGGTTCCTGGACCGGGTGGCCACCCACATCCTGGCCTACGAAGGCACCGAGGAAAACCCGGCCAACTGGCACTGGTTTGAGGGCAACTTCGATTCCTACGAGGTTGACAAGGTGGCCCGCCTCGGCGTTGACGCAGCCCGTCCGCACCGCGTCACCCACCGCCGCCTGACCCGCGACTAGCACGCGACTGACCCGCGACTAGCTCGCAACCAGCAGCGAAAAGGCCGGTCCCTTGCCCAAGGGACCGGCCTTCAACTGTTTAAGCCGGGCTCAACGGCTGTTTTAGGGCACGTGGCAAGTCAGTCAACCACCGGCGTGCCCTCCGGCAGCCGGATCATCCCTTCCTGCGCCACCGACGCGACCAGTTCGCCGTCGCGGTTGTAAAACCGGCCGTGGCTCAGGCCGCGGGCGCCGGACGCGCTGGGGGAGTCGGCCACGTAGAGCAGCCAGTCGTCCACGCGCAGCGGGCGGTGCCACCACATGGCATGGTCCAGGCTGGCCACACTCATCCCAGGGGTGGCCCAGCTGAGCCCGTGCCGGCGCAGCACCGGCTCCAGCAGCGTGTAGTCGCTGACATAGGCGAGCGCCGCCCGGTGCAGGCTCTGGTCGTCGGGCATGGGGCCCATCGTCTTGATCCAGACGGCCTGTTGGGCCACATGGCTCGCAGGGGCCTGAAAATAGATGTCAGGGTCCACGTGGCGGATGTCGAAGGGGCGGTCGAAGGCCCAGGCCTGCGCCACCGGGTGGTCTATGCCGCCCAGCAAGTCTGCCGCCGTCGGCAGTGTTTCGGGGCCGGGCACCCCGGCAGGCATGGGCTCCTGGTGTTCCAGGCCGCCGTCGGGCACCTGGAAGGAAGCGATCAGTGACAGGATGGGCGCGCCCCCCTGGTAGGCGTGCGCGCGGCGAGCCGAAAAGGAACGCCCGTCGCGCAGGCGCTCCACGCCGAAGGTGATGGGGGCGGAGGCGTCTCCGGGGCGCAGGAAGTATCCGTGCATGGAGTGCACCAGCCTGTCCCCATCCACGGTGCGCGAGGCCGCCATGATCGACTGGGCCAGCACCTGCCCGCCAAACAGCCGCGGCCGGACGGGATTTGCCTCGCCCGGGCCCACGAAAATGTCCTCATCGGTTTGGGCGCCGCCGGCATCGGACAGGTCCAGGATGTGCAGCAGCTGGTCCAGGGGAGTGGCGTTTTGCGGCGTGGAGTTCATAAACGTGACACTATATGTCGTCCCGTGCCGGAACAAATGGGGTTCACGGCATGAAACAGGTGAGCTGGGTCGCATCTGTTGGGTGCCGGGCCGCGTATTTGGGATGATGGCCCTATGGCCCAGGCAATCCAAATTTCCCTCCAAGTCCGCTTCGGCGACATTGACGCGTACAACCACGTCAACAACGTTGTCTACCTGCAGTATTTGGAGGACGCCCGCATCCGGCTGATCCACACCCCGCTCGGCACGCCGGAATCGCCCGGCACCAGTTTCAACGACCTCATCGGCGACGGGCTTTTCACCCTGGTGAGCCGCAACGAGATTGAATACCTGGCGCCCATCGCCTTCCGCACGGAACCCGTTTTCGTGAACATTTGGGTCACCCATGTGGGCGGCTCCAGCTTCGACTTTGGCTACACCATCACCGACGCCGACACCTCAGTTGTTTTCGCCCAGGCAGCCACGTCCATGGTGCTGGTTTCGCGCACCACCGGCCGGCCTGTCCGGCTCACGGAAGCCCAGCGCAACGCCCTGCAAACCTGGCGCGGCGGCCCCGTGGTGTTCCGGCGCCGCCCCGTGGATCCCGCTGCCGCAACACTCGCCACACAAGGAGCGCTCTGATGCCCACCGCAACCCACACCGATGAACTCCAGCTGGCCGACGCCGGCACCGTTGCCGACTTGCGCACCTTTGTGACCCGGGCCCGGGCCGCGGACGACGGCGGCATCCGTCTCCAGGGGGCCGGAAACGTGCTCGCCGCGTACGTCTGCGTGATGCGCGCCAAGCTGCTGGGCGAGGGAACGCCCACGATTTTGGGGCTGCGCACCATGGCCCTTGGTGCCCCGGCAACGCTGGACGTGACGGTGAGCCTGGCCTCCGTGGCCGACCGCCTGGCCCGCATGGACGACGGCGACGTGGTGCTGCCCGTGCCCCCCATGACGGTGAACGAGTCATGGGCTGGCGTCACTGCGCCGCGCGGCGCCTGGGAGCAGCTGGGCGTGGTGTCGGCGGATGATGTGATCAAGGTGGCTCGCGACGGCGTCCAGGAGATCGGCCAGATCATTCCCGTCAACCCCGGCGCCCTGATTGTCAACAATGCGCGGGCCGCCGTATGGGGCCGCCCCATGGACGGGGTGCCCGGCGAACTGCCAGGCGGTGCCGCCTTTGCCGCGTACACGCTGGGGTTCGTGGCACCGGGGGAGACGGGCGAAGTGTTCCGCTCCAACCGGTGGATGCGCCTAAGCACGGCCCGCGGCCACATCCTGGTCCGCCCGAAGGCTGTCCTTTAGGGCCGGCCCACGGGGACGGGCCGGGCCGCCAAGGCATCGACAACACACTTAATGCGGGTTGTTGCGTGGCTGCGGCGTCGACAGTACAGCAATGGCGACCGGGCACCGGCCTGGCCCGCCATAGCTGTCCAACGGGCGAAAGTGGGCGCCCGCCGGGACCCGTCGCCCCCGGACAGGATCGTCTGCTGGGGCCGGGACCCGTCAGGCGCGCTGGGACGGGTCCGAAGGTGAGTTGACCAGGGACGCCGCGGCCCGCTCGAGGTAATCCCAGAGTGTGGCTTCGTGCAGCGGCGACAGCTCCACGGCGTCCACGCCCTTGCGCATGGCGGCAAGCCAGCGGTCGCGGGCCTCGGGCGTGACGGCGAACGGCACATGGCGCATGCGCAGGCGGGGATGCCCGCGCTCTTCCAGGTACGTGCGCGGCCCGCCCCAGTACTGCTCCATGAACATCAGCATGCGCCGCTCCGCCGGCCCCAGGTCCTCCTCGTGGTACATGGCGCGCAGCAGCGGATCGGCAGCGATGCCCTCGTAGAAGACGTGGATGATCTTTTCAAAGGTGGCGTGGCCGCCGATCTGGCCGTAGAACGTGTCGGCGTAGGCGGACTCGTCGACGGCACCGGCTTCACCACCCTGGGCTGATGCATCGGACGGGGCCGCAGGTGCCACCACAGGGCCCGCCGCGTCGGCCTGCGAGCCCGCTGCCAGGACGGCCGAGCCCGCTGCCGGGCCCCCCGGACCCGCCGCTGCGCCGGAGGTGGACGGCAGCGGGTGCCCCTGCCGGGTGGGAATGGGCAGGATGCGGGCCAGCGGAGCGCCAAAGCGTGACGGGATGGGGATGCCGGTGTCGGCCCCGTGCTCCGCGGCGTCGTTTTCTGTGGGGCCGTTGGCAAAGGGGGACAGCTGGTTGTG